>DAOURC010000055.1 GCA_030625285.1 Eubacteriales bacterium | reverse complement strand
AGTCAGTTTAAAATCATCACTATTATTAATCTCTTCAATGAGAATTTCCCCCATTGTACCGTTTGAGTCATATACTAATACTTGTATCATAATATCACCTATATCAATCCTAGATTTTTCATTTCAGTCTCAAGAACAACTTTTCCTTTTTCACTCATATCGATAAGAGGCAATCGTAAAGAACCGACATTCATACCCATTAAATTCAGAGCTGTTTTTACAGGAATAGGATTTACTTCAATAAATAAAGAATCAATAAGAGGTTTTGCTAAAAGTTGTAATTCAGCAGCTTTTTTAATATCTCCATTTAAGAAAGCCATGACCATATCATGAGTTTCTTTTGGTATGATATTCGCCACTACAGAAATTACGCCGCTACCTCCTACGGAAAGCAGTGGAACGATATGATCATCATTTCCCGAGTATAAATAGAAATCATCAGGAATAAGTCTTGCGACTTCTACTATTTGCGAGATATTACCACTTGCTTCTTTCAAAGCGGCGATATTTTTATGATCAGCTAATTTTGCAACTGTACTCGGAAGAATATTGACTCCAGTTCTTCCAGGGACGTTATATAAAATGCAAGGAATATTTACTTCATCGGCAATTGCTGTAAAATGTCTAACCAAACCTTCTTGAGTTGATTTATTATAATATGGCGATACCAATAATAAACCATCCACACCAATTTCTTCTGCCTTTTTACTTAAATGAATAACATGTGCAGTATCGTTAGAACCAGTTCCTGCAATAACAGGAATTTTACCGCCGATTTCCTCTACGGCAATTTTAAAGAGTTTTAATTTTTCCTCGTCTGAAATAGTTGGTGATTCACCAGTTGTACCGCTTACTATAATCGCATCGGTACTGTTTTTCAAATGGAAATGCAACAATTTAATGTATCTATCATAATTGATACTTAAATCATCATTGAAAGGCGTAACAATCGCTACACCCGAGCCTTTAAATAAACCCATGTTTTACCCTCCCGTTTATGTTTTACAAGATGTTATCGACTAAATACTCAGCAATTTGAATAGTGTTTGTCGCAGCGCCTTTTCTGATGTTGTCTGCGACAACCCATAGATTAAGACCACTGTCCAAACTGTAATCTCTTCTGATTCTTCCAACATATACTTCGTCAGTTCCTGCAGCGTCAATAGCTAAAGGATATTGATTATTTTTTACATCATCTACTAATATAATACCATTTTCTTTTTCATATATCTCAAAAATATCGTCAAGATCGAATGGTTTCTCAAATTCAACATTGATACTTTCGCTGTGAGAGTAGAAAACAGGAACTCTTACAGCAGTTGCAGTAATTTTCAATTTGCTGTTGTGCAAAATTTTCTTGGTTTCTTCAATCATTTTAATTTCTTCTTTTGTATATCCATTATCCATGAAAACATCTATATGCGGTAAAATATTGTTTGCGATAGGATGTGGATAGGCGCTTAAAAGCGTATTTCCCTTTAAACCTTCTTCTAAATCTTTATAGCCATTGACACCGGAACCCGATACAGCCTGGTATGTGGAATATACGATTCTTTTTATCTTATAACGATCATATAATGGTTTTAACGCAACAACTGCTTGGATTGTAGAGCAATTGGGATTTGCGATGATTCCGCTATGTTTTTCAATATCCTCAGGGTTGACCTCAGGAACAACTAAAGGGACATTTTCATCCATTCTAAATGCGCTGGAATTATCAACCACAATAACACCTTTGCTTGCAGCTATTGGAGCAAACTTTTCACTTACGCTTCCACCAGCTGAAAAAAGAGCGATGTCGATATTTCTATCAAATGAAGACTCAGTCAACTCTTCTACTGTATATTCCTTACCCATAAAAGTTATTTTATTACCAGCAGATTTTGCTGATGAAAACAAGTAAAGGTTTTTAAAAGGAAATTTTCTTTCTTCAAGTACTTTCAAAAATGTTTGCCCTACCATGCCGGTAGCTCCAACAATAGCTAAATTAATCTTCTTCATTACTATCACCTCAAAAAAATTTAATAATTATTAATTGTATTAACTTACAATTATATATACAATATAGTATAGTAAATACGAAATAAATCAAGTGTTTTTGGAGGTTTAAATGAATAATATACAAAGAAAATTAATAAATATACAAGATGATATAATAAAATATAGAAGAGAACTGCATAAAATCCCTGAAAAAGGATTTGAAGAATATAAAACTCAAGAATATATCATAAATTTTCTCGAAAAAATGAACGTTGAATATGAAATAGTTGCAAAAACTGGAGTTGTTGCAATTGTTAAAGGTAATGATCAGACAAAGTCTGTTGCATATAGAACAGATATCGACGGTCTTGGTGTAACAGAAGAAAACTCGACTGAATACATATCTACCCATAATGGCGTGATGCACGCCTGCGGACATGATGGACACATGGCGATGGCACTTGGAACCATCAAGTTTTTGGTGGAAAACAATGTAGAGTTAAAAGAAAATTTAGTATTTATTTTTCAACCTGCAGAAGAGGGACCTGGAGGTGCTGAAGAAATAATTGCTGAGGGTATATTTGAAAAGTACAATATTAGAGAGATATTTGGATATCATGTGTTCCCAGAGGTTGAAGAGAATTTCTTTTCAGCAAGAAGTGGGCCGATCATGGCTAGAACTGGGGAATTTGATATTGACATTCATTCGAAAAGTGCTCATGGGGCAATGCCGCATAAAGGTATCGATGCTGCGCTGCTTGCTTCAGAGTTGGTAATAAAATTTCAATCGATAATAAGTAGAACAATCGATCCGATGGAACCGGCTGTTTTAACTGTTGGACGTATTGAAGCCGGGGAAAGGCGAAATGTGATTGCAGGGTATGCAAGACTCGAAGGAACTATCAGGGCTTTTAATGAAGATGTATATAATCAAATCAAAGAGGAAATGAATAATTATGCAAAACATCTTAAAAATATAAGTGTTAAAATAAACATTGTTTTTAGAGATATGTATCCTGAAGTCGATAATTCAAGTGATTTAGTGAATTCTTTTGAAAAAGCAGTTGGAAAAGAGAGAATAACCAATTTGAAACCACAGATGATAGCAGAGGATTTTTCTTACTATCAAAAGGTGGTTCCGGGAATATTTGTATTCTTGGGTATAAAGAGTGACGAAAAGGGATTTAACTGTCCATTGCACAGTTCGACATTCGACTTTGATGAAAAAATGCTGTTGAACGGAATAGAAGCGTACTTGAGATTTTTGGAGATACGAGGTGTAATTGATGGAGAATAGGATTAAACTGATTACACTCAATATTTATTATTTGCTGGGAGCAATAATATTTTTAACTCTAGGTAATTACCTGCAGAGTTTGAATTTTGAAGTTGGTCTTATAATCACCGAGTATGTATTAGTTCTAGGATATTCATTGCTGATCATTAAAATGAACAAGGCGAAGTTTTCTGATTATGTTCATTTTAACGATGTATCTAGAATGACTTTATTAAAAACCGTTTTAATAGTATTATTATCATTACCTATTGTAATGCTATTGAATCTCATCACTTTGTATATTTTAGAGTTGTTGGGGAAAAGTGTTTATTATAACATACCTATAGCGAAAGATTTTGCATCGGTGATATTTCAGTTTTTTATTATATCTATTTCCGCAGGTATTTGTGAGGAAGTCTTTTTTAGAGGGATTGTTTTAAATACATATACAGATTATTTTTCATATAAAAAAGCTATAATCATATCTGCATTCATGTTTGGAATATTCCACTTCAATTTGCAGAATATCCTTGGACCTATATATTTGGGTATAGTGTTTGGATACCTTACAATAAAAACTCAATCCATTGTCCCGGCGATTTTAGGACATATGACCAACAATGGAGTGGCATATGTTATATCGTATATGGGCTCATTTATTACAACCGAAACAGAAGGGATAATCAATGCTACGTTCTTACTTGATTCAATCATGAATTTCTCTGTTATAGCGGTATTTTCTTTAGGTATTGTTTTATATATCATTAAAACTATTCCCGGAAGGGATATGAATTTAAAAGATAGGCAAGTTGAAAATCATAAGAAAAAAGATTTTATTCCATTATTAATTGCTTTTGTAATGTATATTGGTTATTCGGCTTATATCTTTTTTTAGGAGAGATTATGAAAAGTTATAAAAATTTATCTGAAATTTATGATCAATATATGGGTGATTATGATTATAACTCGGTCATAAATTCATTCGAAGAAATTTTAAAAGAGAATAAAGTACGAAATATATTGGATTTAGCCTGTGGAACAGGCAATGCGGCAATAGAACTTTATAAAAGAGGGTACATAGTTACTGGAATTGACTTATCTGAAGAAATGTTGATGAAGGCTAATGAAAAAACTCTTGAGAAGAATTATAAGATAAAGTTCATGTCGGCCGACATGAGATCTTTCAACGTGAAATCTAAATTCGATGCGATTATCTCATTGACTGATGGACTCAATTATATGATTGACAAGGAAGATTTAGAGAAGGTTTTTGAGAGGGTGCATCATCATTTAAACGGTGGAGGTATCTTTATATTCGATATGAGCACAATATATAAATTTGAAAATATAATCGGCAACAGTACATTTGCTGAAAATGATGAGGATTCATCGTATATATGGGAAAATTATTATGATGAAGAAAAGCAAATACTTGAATTTGATGTGACTGTGTTTACAGAAGTAGAAAATAATCTCTTTGAACGGAAGATGGAAAGTCATATTCAAAGAGGATATAAAGAAAGTTTTATCAGAAATTTATTAATACAATCTGGGTTTGAAATAATCAAAGTATATGGATCGAAGAAAAATATTAAAGAATCTGATAGGATATTTTATATTGCAAAGAAGAATATATAATAGTTTTTGGAGGAGAATATGGGAAAAATAACTGCGGCTTTAGTCGGCAATCATACAAGGGTATACATTTCCGATACTACTGATATGGTTGAAGAAGCTAGAAAAATACACGGTACTTATCCTGTGGCTACTGCAGCTCTTGGAAGAAGCATAACAGCGGCAAGTATTATGGGTAAGATGTTAAAGGGAGACAAGGAGAAACTGACATTTCAGATAAAAGGGAATAATTTAATTAAATCCATTGTAGCAATTTCATGGTCGAATGGTAATGTAAAGGCATATATATCAGATCCTCAGATCGACATTGAAGATCATGATAATAATAAATTAAATGTAGGTGGAGCAATAGGAAAAGACGGCGAATTGATCATTATCAAGGATTTGGGTTTAAAGGACCCATACATAGGCCGCTCTCCGCTGGTAAGTGGGGAAATCGCTGAGGATTTAGCTCAGTACTATTTAGAATCTGAGCAACAGCCATCGATTGTATCATTGGGTGTTTTAGTGAATAAAGATTCAAGCGTGGAATCAGCAGGGGGATTCATCGCCCAGACAATGCCTGATATAACAGAGGAAGAAATTGTGTTGTTAGAAGATTCAATTTCTAAAATGAAGTCGATTTCTACAATTCTTAGAGAGTATAAATCACATAAAGAAATGCTTGAAGCTCTTTTTCCAAATATGGAT
>DAOURC010000133.1 GCA_030625285.1 Eubacteriales bacterium | reverse complement strand
TCCCTTCGTTACCTATGACTATCGCTGTTTTTTTTGAATATTTATATTCATTGAATGCTGTTTCAGCCTCCATTTTTGTTGTGATAAGCGTATATCCCTTTGCTTTTATATCATCTACAAAATGTTTGACATCGTCGATTTCAACACTTTTAACATTAAATATCGCTCCAGCTGTACTTCTTACAACCTTAGGATTATAAATATCTACGCTTCCCTTAATAGTCACTATATTTTTAATGCCGGCTGCAATAGAAGTTCTTAGAATTGTTCCCATATTCCCCGGATCTTGTAGTCTATCCAGTATGATAATTGGATCTTCAAAAGAAATATCCATTGATTCATTCTTATTGATCACCGCAATTACACCTTGTGAATGAACTGTGTCTGAAAGATCATTGAATAAACTGTCATCTAATGAGATGATTTCATAATCCTTATATTTTTCAAAATATTTTTCAAAAAAATTATTTACAATAATACATTCTATAGATTGATCCTTATCGATCGCATCGTCAATAAATCTCTCACCTTCGATAAGAAATTGATTAAGTGCATCCCTATATTTTCTTTTATTAAGATTTTTATATTGCTTGAAAATTTTATTTTCTTTCGATTGAATAAATTTCATATCATATACACCTATTCATTGTTTATCATATTTATATCATCGTTATGACCTATGACAACTAAAATATCGTTATTTTTTATTACTTCATCGGCATCTACATTTATATTGATATCTATACCATTTTTAATGGCCATGACATTGATTCCATATTGAGCCCTAATATTCAATTCTTCTAAACTCTTGCCTATCCACTCTTCTAAAGGCATGATTTCAACTATGCTATATTCAGGTGCAAGTTCAATGAAATCCAAAACATTATCAGAAATCAAATTCTTCGCCACACGCACTCCCATTTCTCTTTCAGGAAACACAACTCGGTCCGCCCCAATTCTATATAGCACCTTGGCGTGAAGATCATTTTGCGCTTTGGCGATTATGTGTTTGACTCCTAGTTCCTTTATCATCAAAGTCACCAAAATCGACGCCTGAATATCTTCACCAATCGCAACAATCGCAACATCAAAATTTCTTATTCCCAATGATTTTAAAGTATTTTCATCTGTAGGATCTGCCTGAACCGCATATGTGACAGAATCAGATAATTGCTGAATGACATCTTCACTTTTATCAACTACCATTACTTCACTACCGAGCTCAGTTAATTTTTTTGCTACGCTAGTGCCAAACCTACCACAACCTATTACAACGAATTGCTTTTTCATATCTACACCTACCCCACACTTATTTTACCTTCCGGATAACGAATTAAGGCCTTTTTCTTCTGACGATGCGCCAAAGCTATTATCAGCGTCACAGGTCCAACTCTTCCAGAAAACATTGTCAATGAAATAATTATTTTTCCAAGCGATGATAAATCACTCGTAATCCCAGTAGAAAGCCCAACTGTTCCAAAAGCAGATATCGTTTCAAAGAAAATATCAAGAAATTCCTTATTTCCTTCAATGATCGTCAACAATAAAGTAACAAACATTACTAATGATATTGCAATTCCAAAAACTACAAGCGCTCTATCAGTAACATCTCTACTCAATCTTCTATTAAATAATTCCGTATCATCACGGCCCTTGATTATCGCTATTACAGATAAAACTATTATCGCAATTGTAGTCGTTTTAATACCGCCGGCAGTCGAACCTGGAGACCCTCCTATGAACATCAAAATCATTGTTAAAAATTTCGATGAATCGGTCAATCCCGCAGTGTCCAAAGTATTGAATCCAGCTGTTCTTGTCGTTACCGATTGAAAAAGCGAAGCAACTACTTTATCACCAAAATCTAAATTTCCTATGGTTGAAGGATTATTGAACTCTAGCACAAAAAACAATAAAAAACCTATTGATAGCAAGATTGCTGTCATAGTAATAACCAATTTAGAATGAAGTGTTAATTTTTTAAAGGTTTTCACCTTGATAATATCCAATATTACCGAAAATCCTAAACCGCCAATGACAATCAAAGCAATAATCACTAAATTCAGATCCGCATTGCCAATAAACGGAGTAAAACTCTGTCCATTTCCTATCAAATCAAACCCCGCATTACAAAATGCCGATATGCTATGAAATATTCCATATGCTATTCCCGTCATCTTCCCGTAGATTGGAATGAAAAACAACGATAATAAAAATGCTCCTATTCCTTCAATTATCAGAGTAAATATCAGGATATATTTGACTAATCGAACAATACCCGAAATAGTAAAATAGTTAAACGCTTCTTGCATAATCAATCTATTGCGGAGAGTTATCTTGCTTCCAAGAATTAACGCCCCGAGTGTGGTCATCGCCATGAAACCCAAACCACCTATTTGTATCAATAGCAAAATTACTGTTTTGCCAAACATCGACCAATATGTACCAGTATCGACTACAACTAAGCCTGTAACACAGACAGCCGAAGTTGCAGTAAAAAATGAATTTATCAAACCCGTGCTTTTGCCTGCCATTGTAGCTATAGGTAAATTTAACAGAATCGTACCCACCACAATGATTCCAGCAAAACCAGTAGCTAAAATCTGAGCAGGATTGAGCTCTTTTTTGCGAAACCTATTGAATTTCATCGGTTCACCTCTATGTTTAAATATCAAATAATTATAACATTTTTAAATAAAATAAAAAAGAGCCACTCAGTGACTCTTTCAATATTATAAAGCAGCTTTTGCTGCATCTACTAACTTTGTAAAACTTTCTGGATCATGAATAGCCATTTCTGATAACATCTTTCTGTTGATGTTGATATCAGCTTTCTTTAATCCATTTATAAATTTGCTATAAGGTAACCCATTTGCTCTTGTTCCAGCATTGATTCTAGCAATCCATAATTTTCTGAAGTCTCTTTTTCTCAATTTTCTACCAACGTATGCTGATCTCAAAGCTCTCATTACTGCTGGATTAGCAGCTTTAAAAACCTTGCTTTTTTGTCCATAATATCCTTTAGCTAATTTCAACACTTTTCTATGTTTCTTCTTAGCGTTAACGCCTTTTTTTACTCTAGCCATAATTCTAACCTCCTATCCTAATCTATTTAATATATGGTAATAATTTTCTTACACGTTTCATATCTGACGGAGAAACCAATCCAGGTTTTCTAAGATTTCTTTTTCTCTTTTGTGATTTTTTAGTTAAAATATGGCTTGTGTAAGCCTTAAATCTCTTCAATTTACCTTTTCCAGTTAACTTAACTCTTTTACGAGCTCCTCTATGTGTTTTCATTTTAGGCATAATGTATCCTCCTCTCCAGCTTTTATTTCTTAGGTGCAAATATTACAATAAGGCTTCTTGCTTCAAAACTTGGTCTTTTTTCCATCTGTCCATTTTCACCAATATACTCAGCAAATTTATTTATGACATCATAACCAAATTCTGTATGACCCAATTGTCTTCCCTTAAAACGTAAAGACACTTTTACTCTATCTCCATTTTGTAAAAACTTGATAGCATTATTCGCTTTAGTTTGCATATCATTAGATTCAATATTTAAACTTAATCTAATTTCCTTGATCTGTGTTGTTTTCTGGTTTTTCTTAGCTTCTTTATCTTTCTTAGCTTGCTCATACTTAAACTTACCGTAGTCCATAATTTTACA
>DAOURC010000109.1 GCA_030625285.1 Eubacteriales bacterium | reverse complement strand
AAAAAATTAAGGCCAAAATGGCCTTATCGTCTAATTAAGAATGGTGGTCGATCAGACTCTACTTCCTCATCTTCAAATTCAACAGAATCAAAATGATCAGTCTTTTTTTCAAATATCGTAGGTATATCTATTTCATCTTCTTTATTTCCGATTCCATGCTCCATTGGCATTTTTTTTAATTTGTCATCTTCGAAACGCGTAGCAATGACTGTGATTTTGAGTTCTTCACCAAAATCATCATCTATAACAGCTCCAAATATAATTTCGGCATCTTCATTGACACTTTCAGTTATCAATTGAACTGCATCGTTGACTTCATGAATTCCTAGACTTTCGCCACCTGTAACATTAACCAAAACACCATTGGCTCCTTGAATGGTAGTTTCAAGTAAAGGACTTAAAATCGCTTGTTTTGCAGCTTCAATCGCTCTAGAGTCCCCCGTTGCTCTTCCAGTTCCCATATGCGCTATGCCACTTCCGGCCATAATAGTTTGAATATCGGCAAAATCAAGGTTGATAAGTCCATCAATAGCAATTAAATCCGATATACCTTGAACACCTTGTCTCAAAACATCATCCGCCACTTTGAATGCATCTACGATGGAAGTCTTTTTTTCTACAATTTCCAGCAATTTATCATTTGGTATCGCCAATAAAGTATCGACGCTGTTTTTTAATTTCTCAATTCCATGCACAGCGTTTTTCATGCGTCTTCTTCCTTCAAAAGTAAATGGCTTGGTAACAACACCAACAGTTAAAATTCCCATTTCTTTTGCTACTTCAGCAATTATCGGCGCGGCACCCGTACCGGTTCCTCCACCCATACCCGCAGTAATGAAAAGCATATCGGTATCCACTAAAATTTGCTGAATTTTATCTCTACTTTCAACAGCAGATTCCTCACCGACTTCCGGCTTCGAACCAGCCCCTAGCCCTTTGGTAACATTTTCTCCAATTTGAACTTTCAATTCAGCTTTTGAAGAATGCAAATCTTGCTGATCTGTATTTACAGCTATGAACTTTACACCTTTTAGTCGATTGTCGATCATTCTGTTAACGGCGTTGTTACCACCGCCGCCAATTCCGATAACTTTAATTTGCGCGAACACTCTATTATCTGTATCAAATTCCAACATTTTATATTTCCTCCTACATCTATTTTAATAAATAATTATCTAATTTCCCTCATTTATATGATAACACAATTCAATTCCAAGTTGTTACAACTATATGCATTTTTTTAAATACGTTTAAGCACATGTCGCCTGATAATTGAAAAGTTATTGAACAATCTTGTACCGAATGCAAATACTGCCGCATAATATAAAGGAACACCTAATTGATCACCAAGATAAGCTAATGCGAATGCAATAAATGAATTTCCAAAAAAACCAGAAATGAAAATAACAGAGTCAAACCGTTCTTCCAAATTTGCTCTAATACCTCCAAACAATGTATCTATGGCAGCTAAAATCGCTACTGAAAAATATATACTATAAACCCCTGATGAGGTGATTGGAATAAAATATCCTACTATTATCCCCAATACAATTCCAATAATCGCTATTATCATAATTAATTCTCCTTTGGTTTTAGATACTCATATTCTATCTTAGTATCGTATCCTGACAACTCTAAATATATGCTGGTATTCACTTCTAAAAACAAACCCCATTGTTTTAAAACAAACCCATACTTGTTCGGCGCATTGACTGCGGCTTCCAAGTGTTTTCTGTTTCCTATCGCCTCTATGATAAACGGTTGCGAATATAGCTCCTCGTTGACTCTTATCGTAGGTCCATTGCAAATTATTTCTGTCAAATGAGGTATTATTCTTTGCCCGTTTATAGCTATCGCTTCAGCTCCTGCTTCCAATAAATCATCTACAAGTGCTTGAATGTCCAAATCGTGCACCAATAGATTGTTTGGATTTTCATTATCTAAAAGTTGTCTATCACCATCGGATACAATAATCACTACACCTGGTCCATATAACGCATCGATTCCAGATGCTTTTTTATATTTTTCAAGCTCGATTTTTAGAACCGATTCAATATCTCCTGTTTCGTATAAAGACACTTCATATTCATCGATTTGCTTGACCAAGTCGTTAATTTTTTCTCTTAGTATGTTGTTTTCTATCTCTTTAGATTCAATCTTTCTTGTAATTATTTCGATATCTTTAAAAGAAACGTATTTATTTCCAGATTGCACTAGTTTATACTGAGTGATCAATAAAATACCCAGTATTAATAAAAGTATAAAAACAGTAATTTGAGACTCTCTTTTTTTCATTTTATCACCTAATTTTTTAGAGTCTTTGCGTAGTTGAATTCGATGATTCCATTATATTTCAATATTTCAATTTGATCGGATTTTTTCACTTCTACAAAATATCCCATTTCTCTTAGCGTAGAAACGATTCCGAATCTTTGATTTACAGCACCTTCTAGCGTGTTTTTACTTCCTATGACTTTTATTATAAACGGAGGGTATTGTGGAACCTTATTTATGACTACAGCATTCCCGGCGGTTCTTATTTCAGAGATGCTGATAATCCTCTCCTCGTTTATCGAAATTGCTTCAGCTCCTGCTGCATTTAGTTCATTCACAAGTATGTTTATCAGGTCATATTCATAGATTATATTGACATCTGATGATTTACCTATATCATTCACAGGATTGTCAAGAATAATTTGTATGCCCTCTCCCTGAACATCCAAAAATCCACCAAGTAATTTATACTCTTCAAGTTGACTGGATATGTTTTTGACTAGAATATTATCTCTTGAAGCATCGCTTTCAATCTCACTTAGTTTCGTCTGATATTCATCAATCTCTGATAAAAGTACATCTCTTTCAGTTAAAACAGTAGTATATGCATTGCTAAGTTCTTGTAACCTTGTGAAAGGGTTTGACCCTTCTAGAAAATTACCTTGAACCACTCTGAATTGAACAGAAATAATAATACCGAGAATCATACTTATAATACCGATCAATAAATAATTTTTATTTTTTTTCTTCATAATTATCTCCTAATTAAATGGTTTGTAAATCGGCAACCCATCAGTGCTTACATCAATTATACCCGTAGATACATCCGATTTGTTTAAATCAATATATATATTGTAAAAAGCGTTGAACCGCTTCTCAATATTATCGCCATTCCCAAAGTTTATAATGAAATCTTTATGTATGATTAAGAATACATCTCCATTTTCTACATGTATGGATGGAGTGAAATTCAAATCAGATATTTCAACCAATTCAACTAAAAGCACCAAAGACTCCATTAAATCTTCATCGCAAACTTTGATCTTTTCACCTAAATTGAAATTTTCGATATCGAGTCCATAAACCGTCATTAATCCTTCTTCGTTTTGATCTACCGACAAAGCAGTTAAATCCTTATCGATATTTATAAAACAATTCGAATAATATATAGAAACTATAGGGTGTCTAAGAGTATAAGCAATACTCAATCGATTTGGATATATCTTTTCAACAGATGCCGAATAAATCATAGGATGTTTTTCTAGATTATCCTCAACTTCGTTGATATCGATCAATAACAAGTTCATACTTCTTTTTACTTTCGCATATTTCAGTATCTCGATTTCAGATAATTTTTCTTTCCCGATTATTTCGATGTTTTCAATGTTGAAATAATTCGATTGAAAGAAAATATATGATCCCGATCCCAAGACCATTAGAAAAATTACAATAATTATTACTTTTTTCATCCTAAAACCTCTTTAAAACATTTTTAATATTTCATCAGCTATGATATTTCCTGCGTTATGCAATAATACTCTTTGAGAATTCTTACCCATCTCACCTAAAATTTCTTCATCATCTAAAATATTTTTCAATTGAAGTGCAGTTTTTTGCAAATCGTAATCATATTCATCGATCACCAACGCCGCTTTTGCTTTTTCGAAAGCTTCGGCATTTTTCATCTGATGATTGTTCGCAACATTAGGCGATGGTATCAATATCGAAGGCAATCCCAAGGTCGATATCTCGGCCAACGTGATAGCGCCACTTCTTGCAATTACAAAATCAGCC
>DAOURC010000139.1 GCA_030625285.1 Eubacteriales bacterium | reverse complement strand
ATTGACTCAAAAGCCTGTAGTGGCTACCGGTGATGTGCACTTCTTGGAACCGAGTGATTCGATTTACAGAAAAATTCTAATGGCGGGTCAAAAGTATAGAGATACAGATCAACCTCCACTTCATTTCAAGACAACTGATGAAATAAATGAAGACTTTAGTTTTTTGGATCAAGAAAAAAGGTACGAAGTAGTTGTAAAAAATCCAAATTTAATAGCTGATTTAGTTGAGGATTCTATATTGCCGATACCTAAAGGGACGTTTCCTCCTAAAATAGAAGGTTCGGAAGAGGACCTTAGAGAAATGTGTTATAAAAAAGCTCGAAATATTTACGGTGAGACATTACCTGAAATTGTTGAAAAAAGGCTTGAAAGAGAACTAAGTTCAATAATTTCAAATGGATATGCCGTAATGTATATAATCGCACAAAAATTAGTCGCAAAATCTTTGGAAGATGGATTCTTGGTCGGTTCAAGGGGATCTGTAGGATCTTCATTTGCAGCTACAATGAGCGATATCACTGAAGTCAATCCGTTGCCTCCGCATTATATATGCAAAAATTGCAAATACAGTGAATTCTTTAATTCTGACATAATCGGTAGCGGAGTGGATTTACCTGATAAGATTTGCCCCGAATGTGGAGTCGAACTTAAAAAAGACGGACATGATATACCTTTTGAAGTTTTCTTGGGTTTCGAAGGAGATAAAGAACCGGATATCGACCTGAACTTTGCCGGTGTTTATCAGGCTAACTCTCATAAATATACTGAAGTTTTATTTGGTGAAGGATATGTTTACAAAGCTGGAACCATCGGGACCATTGCAGATAAAACAGCATATGGATTTGTAAAAAATTATTTTGAAGACAACAGTATAAATGTAAGCAATCGTGAAATCAATAGATTGATAAAAGGATGTACCGGTATACGTAGAACCACAGGGCAACATCCCGGCGGGATTATGGTAGTTCCCAATTATAAGGACATTCATGATTTCACGCCGATTCAGTACCCTGCAAATGATTCTAGTTCCGGGGTTATCACTACTCATTTCGATTATCATTCAATAAGTGGACGAATATTGAAACTCGATATTTTAGGACATGATGTACCGACTATCATAAGACAATTAGAACTTATAACAGGTGTAGATATTCAAGATGTGAATTTGGATGACAAAGCGACAAAATCTTTATTTACATCGACCAAGGCATTAAAGATAGTTGATAAAAATTACAAAGAGGAAATAGGAAGTCTTGGAATACCGGAGTTCGGCACGAAATTCGTCAGGCAGATGCTAAGAGATACTAATCCTACAACTTTTGCTGAACTAGTTAGAATTTCTGGTCTTAGCCATGGAACGGACGTGTGGATCAACAATGCTCAAGAACTTGTTAAATCGAATACAGCGAAGCTGAAGGATGTAATATCGACTAGAGACGATATCATGAATTACCTAATCCATAATGGGTTGCCGGATAAAGAGGCTTTCACCATTATGGAAAGAGTAAGAAAAGGAAAAGGTCTTACAGAAGAGCAGGTTAAAATGATGAATCAAAACGATATTCCAAAGTGGTATATCAATTCATGCAATAAAATCAAATACATGTTTCCAAAAGCGCATGCCGCTGCATATGTAATGATGTCTTTTAGAATTGCATACTTTAAAGTTCATTATCCTCTTGCTTTTTATGCTACTTATTTTGCATCAAAAGTATCTGATTTCGATGCTGACTTGGTTACGCAAGGAAAAGAAGCGGTAATGCTTAAAATGAAGGAAATAAGCAAGCTCGAGAAAGCGACAAAAAAAGAGCAAGATTTATCTACCATACTGGAAGTTGTTTATGAAATGTATGCAAGAGGGTTTGAATTCTTGAAAGTGGATCTTTATCAGTCGCATTACAATGAATTTAGAGTTGTCGACGGAATGATAATGCCTCCGTTGCAGGCGTTATCAGGAGTAGGAGAAAATGTTGCGAAAAATATATACAACGAGGCAAAAAGAGAAGAATTCATATCGAAAGAAGATTTGAGAATTCGAACAAAGAGTTCTAAAACTGTTATTGAGACACTTGGGTTGCATGGATGTCTTAGAAACATTCCAGAGACAAATCAATTGCAATTCTTAGATTTGCAATACTTCTAAAAGTGTGTTAAAATAAATTAAACGTATAGATTATTGACAAAAGAGTGGGGATTTCCCACTCTTTGTTGTTGTAAAAGAGGAGGTTAAAGCATGGGTAAAGGAACAGTTGTTCAAATTGTAAGCGGAAAAGTAAAACCGTTTTTAGAAGAGAAAAACTACGAATTAGTAGATATTGAATTTGTCAAAGAAGGACCTCATAGATATTTGAGAGTTTATATTGATAAAGAAGGTGGAGTTTCTCTTGATGATTGTCAGGAGGTAAGTACATTTCTCAATCAAAAATTAGATGAAATAGACCCTATTGAAGAAAATTATTATCTTGAAGTGTCTTCACCAGGAGTAGAGAGAATATTAAAAAAAGATAGTGATTTCATCAAATTTATAGGAAAAAAAGTACAGATAAAATTATATAAAACTATCAATGGACAAAAAATAGTGAC
Source organism: Eubacteriales bacterium (assembly GCA_030625285.1). Taxonomy (GTDB): domain Bacteria; phylum Bacillota; class Clostridia; order Peptostreptococcales; family Acidaminobacteraceae; genus DAOURC01. Next base: position 995 of record DAOURC010000139.1, on the reverse strand, counting down.
AGGTACTTTAGTTGACTATATCGATAAGCAAATCATAGTTGAGGTTGATTTGGCAGAAGACAATATTGTTATTCCTAAAGATATGGCAGCATCGGTAAAATTAGTCGCTGAATTCAAGTAAGGAGGAAAAAAATGAAGAACGAATTATTTGATGCCATTTATCAAATTGAAAGAGATAAAGGCATTTCGGCTGAAATACTCATTGAATCAGTTGAAGCAGCTTTAATTACTGCATACAAGAAGAATTTTGGAAATGCAACTAATATTAAAGTTGAAATTGATAAAGAAACAGGAAAATTCAAAGTTATAGAGGTTTTAATTATTGCGGAAACAGTAGAAAATGAATTTGATCAAATTTCTTTAGAAGATGCAAAATTGATCAATCCGAATTATTCTTTGGGAGATTTAATTGAGAAAGATGTAACTCCAACGAATTTTGGTAGAATTGCTGCATTGGCTGCAAAACAAGTTGTTGTGCAACGAATAAGAGAAGCTGAGAGAAATGTTATTTATGATACTTTTGTTTCGAGAGAATCTGAGATAATTACCGGTATCATTCAAAGAATCTCTAAAGGTACAATATTTATTGACTTGGGAAAAGCGGAAGCTATGCTATTACCTAACGAACAAATAGATGCTGAGCATTATAAACCCGGTGATAGAATCAAGACATTTATAAATGAAGTTAAAAAAACCAATAAGGCACCACAAATATTTGTATCAAGAACCAACATTGGCTTGGTCAAACGATTATTTGAGTTAGAAGTACCAGAAATTCATGATGGGTTAGTGGAAATCAGAAGCATTTCTAGAGAACCTGGTTCGCGTTCTAAAATCGCGGTTTATTCATCGAATGAAAATGTCGATCCTGTAGGCTCATGCGTTGGACAAAAAGGCAGCAGAGTTCAAAATGTTGTTGATGAATTAAGTGGAGAAAAAATAGATATTATAGAGTGGAGTGAAGACCCTGCTGTTTATATAACAAATGCATTAAG
>DAOURC010000027.1 GCA_030625285.1 Eubacteriales bacterium | reverse complement strand
AAAACCATTCATATCGATTGAAGCTACTCTTGAGCATTAATCCTAAGAAGATTAACGTTTGGTTGCGTTACAGGCCGAGAAATTCCTCTAAAGAGACTGCGATGCAGTAAATAGGGTGGTACCGCGGTAACTCGCCCCTATATAATACTTTAGGGGTCTATTTATTTTAAGGAGGAAATTATATGAAAAATATGGGATTGAATGAAATCAGAAGTTCGTTTTTAAGGTTTTTTGAATCAAAAGGACATTATATAGAAAATAGCGCTCCACTTGTTCCAAGAGACGACAAAAGTCTTTTATTGGTCAATGCGGGGATGGCTCCTTTAAAAAATTTCTTTACAGGTGCTGAAACGCCGCCGAGCAATAGAATGGCGACTTGTCAAAAATGTATTCGAACAGGTGATATTGAAAACGTCGGGATAACTGCACGTCACGCGACTTTTTTTGAAATGCTCGGGAACTTTTCGTTTGGCGATTATTTCAAAAAAGAATCATTAAAATACGGATGGGAATTTGTAACTGAAGTATTGGAGATACCTGTTGAGAATTTATGGGCGACAGTTTATTTAGATGATGATGAAGCTTATGAAATATGGAAAAACGAAATTGGAATACCTGAAGACCGAATCATCAGACTTGGAAAAGAAGATAACTTCTGGGAAATCGGAAATGGACCTTGTGGACCTTGTTCAGAAATTTATTACGACCGTGGTGAAAGATTCAGCTGTGGAGATCCAGACCATAAACCAGGATGTGAGTGCGACCAATTTTTAGAGTTTTGGAATCATGTATTTACTCAGTTCAGTAGAACTGAAAATGGTGATTATGTACCTCTAGAAAAGAAAAATATAGATACAGGCATGGGACTCGAAAGAATCGCAGCGATCATGCAAGGAGTTGATTCGATTTTTGAAGTCGATACAATAAGAAAAGTCTTGGACAAAGTCGTTGAGATCACAGGCAAACCTTATAACGACAATTCTAAAGATGATATTTCTATAAGAATCATCACCGATCATATAAGAGCGGTCACATTCTTGGTAAGTGACGGAGTCTTGCCTAACAATGAAGGCAGAGGTTATGTTTTAAGAAGATTGCTCAGAAGAGCAGCTAGACATGGCAAATTACTCGGAGTCGACAATTTGTTTCTAAAAGATCTTGTAGATGTTGTAATAGAGCAATCTGGTAGTGCTTATCCGAGTTTGATCGAGAAAAAAGATTTTATCGAAAAGGTTATTTCTATTGAAGAAGAACGCTTTTATTTGACTATCGATCAAGGTATTGAAATACTGAATGGATATATTGCTACGCATAAAGAAAATGGTCTGCTGCCAGGTGACGAAGCATTTAAACTTTATGATACTTATGGATTTCCATTGGATTTGACTAAAGAAATATTGCAAGAAATAAATATGGATGTTGATGAAGTCGGATTCAATGATGAAATGGAAAAGCAAAGAAGTAGAGCGCGCCAGGCAAGAGAAAATGAAGATGAAGTAGGTTGGGAAGAAGGAAAAAGAAATATATTGAAAAAATTTGAGTCTTCCGAGTTTACAGGTTATGATTTAATTGAAGCAGAAGCGAAATGTATGGGAATAATCAAAGAACATACATTGGTTGAAAATGCAACTTTAGGCGACGTGGTTGAAATCATATTTGACAAGACACCTTTCTATGCTGAATCAGGTGGACAAACAGGTGATAAAGGTATAATATCAAACGACGATACAATTATTGAAATTACAGATTGTCAAAAGTCGACTAATGGTATATTCCTTCATAAAGGAATTGTGAAAAAAGGCGTTGTCGAAGTTGATTCTATGTACAACTTGAAAATAAACAAGGACTTAAGAGAAGATATAGCTCGAAACCACACAACGACGCATCTACTGCATAAGGCGCTTAAAATGGTATTGGGTGATCACGTAGAACAGGCGGGATCATATGTCGATTCTAAAAGAATCAGATTTGATTTTAATCATTTCAATTCAATTTCCAATGAAGAACTTAAAAAAGTAGAATATATAGTAAACAATGAAATTCTAAAAGCTACACCAGTTGAAGTGATGTATACTACATTGGACGAGGCCAAAACTCTTGGAGCAACAGCTTTATTTAGTGAAAAATACGGAAAACATGTAAGAATTGTAAAAATCGGCGATTTTTCAATGGAACTTTGTGGTGGAACACATTTAACTAATTCTAGTCAAGCTGGAACATTTAAAATCATTTCAGAAGGCGGAGTCGCAGCAGGTGTACGTCGAATTGAAGCGTTGACAGGTTTTAATGCACTGAAGTATTATGCAGACATTGAAAATACACTAAATCAAGTTATCGATACCATCAAAGCCAATAAAGAAGAAATCGTCAATAAATCTTCAAATATGGTTGACGACATGAAAAAAATTGCTAAAGAAAATGAACTGTTGAAGTCAAAAATAGTTTTAAATAACTTAAATGAAATTATCGATAACAAAATAGAACTAGACGGCGTATCTATTATCAGCTATGGTTATAATGATGTCGATCTAAACATAGTAAGAGAAATCGGCGATAGAATAAAAGACCATTTAAAGGAATATCTAATCGTGTTGGGTTCTAGTAAAAATGACAAGGTGGTTTTTGTGGCAATGGCTTCAGATGGTGCTGTTAAAAAAGGTTTACACGCAGGCAATATTATACGCGAGGTTGCTAAACTCACTGGTGGCAATGGCGGTGGACGACCTAACATGGCTCAAGCTGGTGGAAAAGATCCAAGTAAAATGAATATTGCTCTTGAAAAAGTTGAAACAATTGCAAAAAGTATGCTTAAATAGGGATAGAAGGGTATATAGTTACTATAATTAGGGGGTGTAGATATGAGTAATAACGAAACAACAAATTTTTATTTTAAATTTAATAGTTCAGAAGAGATAAAAAAAATATTAGAAGATGTTTATAATGCATTAGCTGCTAAAGGATATGATCCTGTAAGTCAAATGACAGGTTATTTGATTTCCGGAGATCCTACTTATATTACTAGTCATCACGAAGCTAGAAAGCTGATTAGAGAAGTTGATAGAGATGAAATTATTATAGAATTAATAAAATCATATATCGATAAGGAATAAATAGATTAATGCTTAAGCCCTTAAAAAGAGTTATATGCTCTTTTGGGGCTTGTTTAATGAAATGTGAATTTTCATCATGAAAAATATGTAGGAGATATAATGAGTAAATTTATGGGTTTGGATATTGGTGATGCTACAATTGGAATAGCAATCTCTGATGAAAATAAAATAATTGCATTACCACGCGAAAATTATTTTAGAAAAAGCAGTAAAAAAGATATAGATCATATGATAGATTTGTGTTTAGAGCATAATATAGAAAAGATAATTTCTGGGATGCCTTATAATATGAACGGAAGTCTAGGACCTCAAGGAGAAAAAACAAAGAAGTTTATTCGATTACTTGAGAAAAAAATTAAATTTAGTGATAGAATATCATTAGAGATCGAATTGATAGAATGGGATGAGAGGTTGACATCGATTGCTGCAGAAAAGGCGATGATCAAGGCCGATTTATCCAGAGAAAAAAGAAAGAAAAATATCGATAAAATTGCAAGCACGTTTATTTTGCAAGGTTATTTAGATTATATTAATGGAGGTAAATAAAATGACAAACGAAAACAATCACGAACATGAAGAAGAATTTGTAACATTGACAGATGAGGAAGGCAACGAACAGGAGTTTGAAATTGTATTATCATTCGAACATGAAGAACAGGAATATGCTGTCTTATATCCGGTTGGTGATTTAGAGAATGAAGATGCAATACTATTTAAAGTTATAGAAAATGAAGACGATGTAACTTTTGTAAATTTAACTGATGAAGAATTTGAAAAAATATCAAAAGTTTATTATGAAATCATAAATGAAAATGAATAGCATTTGCAACTTGTAATATAATCATCAGGGTGATAGAATGCAAAGGGAGATTATTTATGAATGATATATATGATATATATGATATGATATTACATAAATTAAAAGAAAAGGGTTACAAATTAACTCCACAGAGAAAAGCGGTTATTGATACTATTCTGAACAATGAACATAAACATTTAAATACTGAAGAAATTTACGACGTTTTGAAAAAACAATATCCAAATATGGGTTTGGCTACAGTATATAGAACGTTGATAGTACTTGATGAATTAGGTGTTATTTCTAAAGTGAATTTTGATGACGGTTATATCCGTTATGAAATCATTACTGACAATACTCAACACCGCCATCATCATTTGATATGTACGAATTGCGGTAAGATAACAGAAGTAATGGAAGATCTTTTGGATGATTTAGAGAAAACGGTTGAATTAAAATATGAATTTAAAATAACCGATCACAACTTGAAAATTTATGGATTATGTAAGGAATGTTTAGATGACCAGTAGATTCGTTTACTGGTATATTTTTTAAAGATAGGTAGGTTTAAAAAGAAATGAAGAAAGAAAAGAAATTAAAAATCATCCCTCTTGGAGGAATGAATGAAATCGGAAAAAATATGACAGTTTATGAGTATGACAACGAAATTGTCATTATAGATACAGGACTTAAGTTTCCTGAAGATAATATGCTGGGAATCGATATCGTTATCCCAGATATATCATATTTAGAGAAGAATAAAGAAAAAATCAAAGGAATTGTTTTTACACATGCTCATGAAGACCATATTGGTGCGATTCCATATGTATTGAAGAAATTGGATGCTCCTCTTTATGGAACAAAACTAGTGCTAGGTTTGATTACAAATAAATTAAAAGAGCATAAAGATATAAAGACTCCGAAACTCATAAATAAAAATCCAGGCGAAAAATTCAAATTAGGAAAATTCGAGATTGAATTCATTCATGTGAGTCATAGTATTCCAGATGCTGTAGCTATCGCTATAAGGACACCAAAAGATCTTATTCTGCATACTGGAGACTTTAAAATCGATTACACTCCTATCGATGGAAATGTAATTGATTTACCTAGGCTGGCCGCTCTTGGTCAAGAAGGTGTAACACTTATGATGGGTGAATCTACCAACGCTGAACGCGAAGGGCATACTATGAGCGAAAGTACGGTTGGCGAGACTTTCGAACAAATTTTCAGACATGCGAAGGGTAGAATCATCGTTGCTTCTTTTTCGTCAAATATTCATAGAATTCAACAAATTATCAACGCTGCGGTGTTGGAAGATAGAAAAGTAGCTATTTCAGGTAGAAGTATGGTGAATGTAACAGGTGTAGCTTTAGAATTAGGTTATTTGAAATTCCCTAAGGAAACAGTAATCGATGTCAACGATATCGATAGGTATCCTGATAATGAAGTGGTTTTAATAACTACTGGTTCACAAGGGGAACCAATGTCTGCTTTGTCTAGAATGGCTAATAAAGAACATAGATTTGTACAGATTAGAGAAAATGATACAATTGTTTTCTCATCATCACCAATTCCCGGGAACGAGAAAAGCATTAAAAATGTGATTAATAAATTGTTGGAAACAGGCGCTAATGTAATTTATGAATCATTGGCAGATGTACATGTTTCAGGACACGCATGTCGTGAAGAATTGAAATTGATTCATACATTAGTCAAGCCTAAATATTTTATACCTATCCATGGTGAATATGCGCATTTGAAACATCATCGTGATTTAGACATATCATTAGGTATGAGCCCAAACAATATTTTTATATTGGAAAACGGAGATGTTGTAGAAATTGCCGATGGTACATTGGTCAAAGAGAAGAAAGTTTCATCTGGTATTGTGTTGATCGACGGTTTAGGAATTGGAGATGTTGGAAACATAGTACTTAGAGACAGAAAGATATTATCGGAAGATGGATTGATCATTGTAATTATAGGTCTTGAAAAAGAAACTGGAAATCTTAAATCTGGCCCAGACATTATTTCAAGAGGATTTGTATATGTTAGAGAATCTGAAGAGCTGGTTACAAGCTCAAAAGAAGTCATCATAAAATCTTTTGAAAAATGCCAAGAAAAAAATATAAGAGAATGGTCGAACATTAAAAATGCATTAAGAGTTTCATTAAGAGACTATATTTATTCTCAAACAAAGAGAAATCCTATGATTTTACCGATTATCGTAGAGGTTTAACATTAGTATTTATGAAATTTGCAAAAATCATGACTGATATCAGTAAAATATTATCAGAATTATAAAATATTAAAACCCTCATTTTAATGAGGGTTACTTTATGATAAAATTAGTGTAAATATTTATTTGAGGTGATTTTATGAAAAAACTGCTTTTCATTAGTTTGATAATTGTATCTATTATTATTTCAGGATGTAGCAAAACTGATTTATTAAATAAGTATTCTGCTCCTGTAAATATTGAAAATACTAATATTATCGAAGTACAAATTCCATCAGGAACTTCTAGTGACGGAATCGCAGATATTTTATTGAAAAACGAATTGATTATGAATAAATTGGCATTTAAAGAATTGGCAAAAGAGATGGGCGTGGATACAAAATTCAAAGCTGGGTTATATCATTTAAGCCAATCTATGGATGCCGAAACCATCATTGAAATAATAAGCCAAGGGAAAGTATACGAAGTAACAATAAAAATCACAATTCCTGAAGGTTATGAATTAAATCAAATTATTGCCGTTATCGAAGAATCCGGAATAGCTGCCGAGGAAGAAATACTTGACGTATTGAAAACCGGGGAGTTTTCATATAAGTTTTTGGACTATGTCGAAAGAGAACACTATCTAGAAGGCTTTCTATTTCCAGATACTTATATTGTCCGTCCAGATGCGTCTGCATATGACGTCATAGATAAAATGCTGAATAAGTTTAATCTTATTTTTAAAGAAGAATACTATAATCAAATGGATGTATTGAACATGAATCTAAATGAAGTGATTTCACTAGCTGCAATTATCGAGAGAGAAGCCAAGCTAGATTCAGAAAGAGCTGTTATTTCTAGTGTTTTTCATAATAGACTGGACATAAATATGAAATTGCAATCATGTGCCACTATTCAATATATACTTGGCGAAAGAAAAGAATTTCTTACTTATGATGATTTAGAAGTTGAATCTGATTATAATACGTATAAATACACGGGATTGACTCCTTCACCAATTGCTTCACCTGGAGAAAAATCCATAATAGCTGCACTTTACCCTGAAGAAACAGATTATCTTTTTTTCGTTACAACTGAAAACAATGACGGTTCACATTATTTTAGCAAAACATACGAGGAACACAATATAAATAAAAACAAAAAGTAGGGATACAATGATTCAATTTATCAATGAAGAAGTACAAGAGTTTCTTATATCGAAAATGCGCCTTAATTCTGTGCAATTAGAAGAATTAAGGGTACAATCTGAAATAGATGAAATTCCCATTATCCATAAAGATGTAGAGAATTTTCTGAAGCTTATGATAAAAACGAAAAATATGAAAAGCGTTTTGGAAATAGGAACTGCTGTAGGCTATTCCGCTTTGATGTTTTCTGAAGTTATGGAAAACGGGAAGATAACTACAATAGAGAGATATGAGAAAATGTTTATTAAAGCAAAAGAAAATATTTTAAGTTTTGATAAAAAAGAAGAAATTGAGATTATTTTTGGAAATGCAGCCGATGTTCTCAAAAATGATATTAAAGATAAATACGATTTGGTATTTATCGATGCAGCAAAGAGCCATTATAGAGAGTTTTTTGAACTTTCGCTTGAACATTTAAACGAAGGTGGCATTATTGTATCTGACAATGTCC
>DAOURC010000138.1 GCA_030625285.1 Eubacteriales bacterium | reverse complement strand
GTTGGAGGTAAACCTACTTCAATCGCATTCAAGAAATCCTCATCCATCGGATGCGCTTCCTCATCTATTCCTGTATCACGTCTTTCAGCTTGTTCTGTAAAACGTTCACGTTGATCGATTGGATCATTAAGTTCAGAAAATCCATTTGCAATCTCCCAAGTATTCGCAAAAGCCTCAAATCTATTAGTTACTTCTGGATCTTTTGGATTTCTCTTGGCAAGAGGTGAAATCGCCACTGGATGGTATAATACAAATGTCGGTTGAATTAAATGCTTCTCGCAATATTCTTCAAACACTTCACTTACCATATGTCCCCACTGCATATCATCCGTTACTTCAATATGCAATTTTTCCGCCATAGCTTTAGCTTTCTCGCGATCTCTAACCGCATCAAAATCTACACCAGTATGCTCTTTTATCAAATCTGTCATAGAAGCTCTTCTCCATGGTGGAGTGAAATCGATTTCAGTTCCTTGATAATTGACTTTAGAACTTCCCAATGCTTTTTTAGCCATATACGATACTAGGTTTTCAGTAATCCACATTACGTATTCATAATCTTCATATGCAGCATATAATTCCATCGCCGTGTACTCCGGACTATGTTTTACTGACATTCCTTCATTTCTAAACATTTTACCCATTTCGTAAACTTTATCAAATCCACCAACAATCAATCTTTTCAAATATAACTCATTGGCAATTCTCATATACATATCGATGTCCAATGTATTATGATGTGTAACAAACGGTTTTGCCGTTGCTCCACCAGCTATAGTACTCAAAATAGGAGTGTCGACTTCTAAGAAATTTTCATTTTCTAAAAATTCTCTCATAGCTGAAATCATTTTGTTTCTAAGTAAAAATGTCCTTTTAACTTCAGGATTAACTATTAAATCTACATATCTTTGTCTATATCTCAAATCAGGATCTTTTAAACCATGAAATTTCTCAGGTAATATTTGCAACGATTTCGATAAAAGGACAACCTCGATAGCACGTATAGAGATTTCTTCTTTTTTCGTCATGAAGACCGTTCCCTTAACGCCTACTATATCGCCGATATCATAAGCTGAAAACACATCGTATTCTTCATCACCTATGGCATCTTTACGGACATAAGATTGAATTCTACCTTCAGCATCTAAAATATCGATAAAAGATGCTTTCCCCATTGAACGCTTCGCCATAATTCTTCCTGCAACAGCAATTTCTTTTCCATCAAAGGCCTCAAAGTCTTCAATGATATCTTTACTGAAATTAGTTCTTTCATATTTTTCTTTCAAAAATGGATCTCTATCCATAGCTCTAAGTTTAGCGAGTTTATCTCGCCTAACTTGTAAAACTTCACTTAAACTAATATCTTCTGACATTCGCTACCTCCTTGTTATACTATATTTACAACTTTATATTTCAACGCACCAGCCGGTACTATAACTTCAACAACATCCCCAACTTTTTTCCCGATTAACTCACTTCCAACAGGCGAAACATTAGAAATTTTATTTTCATAAGGATCCGCTTCAGTTGAACCAACTATTTCATAAGTTTCTTCTTCTTCTTCATCCAGTGCTAAAACAATAACTTTAGAACCAATAGAGACAATATCTTTAGCGATGCTATCTTTCATAATCAACTTTGCATACTTAACTATATTTTCTAATTTTGCAATACGCGCTTCAGTTTCAGCTTGTTCTTTTTTTGCTTCATCATACTCAGAATTTTCACTGATATCTCCAAATTCTCTAGCAATTTTTATTCTTCCAGCTACTTCTTGCCTTTTCTCTACTTTTAAATATTCCAATTCAATTTTAACTTTTTCAAAACCTTCTTCAGTAATTAAAACTTCTTTTGTATTCATGTCAACACCCCTTAAGATTTTGCAATATTATTTTTGATTTGTTATTAATTGTCAAGAAGTTCATTGATATAATTTTTGAACTCCTCGATATCCGATGATTTATTGATTTTATTCCTTATTTGAGCTGCATTTTTATAACCTTTTATATACCACCCAACATGTTTTCTAAGTTCAACAATCGCCCTATGTTCACCCTTGTTTTCAATAGCATACAATAGATGTCTCATAATAACATCCCTAACTTCATTTGCATTTGGTTTATCTGGTTTCATCCCTGTTTTCAAGTAACTGATTATATCTCTTATCAGCCACGGATTTCCCCTGGTTCCCCTGGCAATCATAATGCCGTCGACGCCGGATTCATCAGTTCTCCTAATAGCATCATCCAAAGTATAAATATCGCCATTACCTATCACAGGTATATTTACTTCGCTTTTTATGTTTTTTATTGTATCCCAATCGGCTTTCCCTGTATACATTTGCTCGCGAGTTCTACCATGAACCGCGATAGCATCAGCGCCCGAATCTTCCAGCATTTTAACAAAATCTATTATTCCATCACTATCAGTCCAGCCGATTCTGATCTTTACACTGACAGGTTTATGCGACGCACTCTTCACAGCTTCAAGTATTTTTCTCGCTTTATCAATGTCCTTCAACAATGCAGATCCATCACCATTGTTGACGATTTTAGGCGTTGGACAACCCATGTTGATATCTAAAATTTCATATTCTACAGTATCTTGGACACGTTTAACAGCTTCAGACATAAAAAACGGATCAGATCCGAAAATTTGAACACCTACTGGATGTTCATCTTTGCCTATCCTCAATAAACTCATAGTCTTTTTATCTTTATAGTATATGCCTTTTGAACTTACCATTTCAGTATATGACATTTCCAGACCGAATTCTCTACAAATTTTTCTAAATGCAAAATCCGTCACACCAGCCATTGGCCCTAAAATTAAACCTGATGGTATTTCAACATTTCCTATTTTCAAACCTAATCACCTTTTACTATTCAAATCATAAATTATTTTAAGACCGTCTAAAGTCAAGAATTTATCTACAACATCGATTTCTTCTGATTTTGAAGCGATAAGCGAAGACAATCCACCAGTTGCGACAACTTTAACATCGTCACCTTTCATTTCTTCCTTAAATAGTCTAACCATATAATCAACAAGTCCAACATAACCAAATATTATCCCAGACTGCATACTCTCATTAGTATTCTTCGCTATTGCTTTTGTCGGCATTTGAAGCTCAACCCTTGTAAGTTTTGCCGCCTTTTGAAACAAAGCATCGCTCGAAATTTTTATTCCCGGAGCGATTGCGCCACCTAAGTACTGCATCTCAGCAGTAATTCCACAAAATGTCGTTGCAGTACCAAAATCGACAACAATTATCGGTCCACCATATTTATGAAAAGCAGCAACAGCATTTACAATCCTATCCGCTCCGACTTGTCTTGGATTATCATAAAGAATTTTCATCCCGGTTTTAATCCCAGGACCAACTACTAAAGCTTCTTTTCCAAAATATTTAATAGACATATGCTGCAATGAATACATAATCGTCGGTACAACCGAAGATATTATAACGTCTTTAATATCAGATAATGCTAAACCATCATGAACTAGCAGTTGCTTTAAAAACATTCCCAACTCGTCTGCTGATTTGCTCTTATCAGTAGACATTCTCCAGTATTTTATCAGTTGATTTT
>DAOURC010000166.1 GCA_030625285.1 Eubacteriales bacterium | reverse complement strand
GATAGATTTCAGTTCCCATTTGCAATGCTTCTCTAAAGCTTTTCGCTCCAACAGGCATAATCATATATTCTTGAATATCTACATTGTTGTCTGCATGAGAACCACCATTTAAAATATTCATCATCGGAATAGGAAGTGTTTTCGCATTGACTCCACCGATGTATTGATAAAGCGGTAAACCAAGTGACGCTGCTGCAGCTTTTGCTACTGCAATAGAAACTCCTAAAATTGCATTAGCTCCTAATTTAGCTTTATTTGGAGTTCCATCTAATTGAATCATTAATTTGTCAATTTCAACTTGCTCAAGTGGGTCCATACCGATCAACTCAGGTGCGATTATTTCATTTACATTTTTGACTGCAGTCAATACACCTTTACCCATAAATCTATCTTTGTCGCCATCTCTAAGTTCTACCGCTTCAAATGCTCCAGTTGAAGCTCCTGAAGGTATTCCAACCTTGCCCATTGAACCATCGTCTAAATAAACCTCTACTTCAATAGTAGGATTTCCTCTTGAATCTAAAATTTCTCTACCGTAAACAGCTATAATTGATGCCATTTTTATTCCTCCTTATTTTTAATTAAATTTGTTCCTGTCATTTCAGCAGGCACTTCCATATTCATCATATTTAAAAGCGTTGGGGCCAAATCTGAAAGTCGACCTGTGTCCTCTAGCAAAACATCATCTTCTCCAATCACTATAAGTGGAACTGGATTAATACTATGCGCCGTGAAAACTTCATGAGTCTTCTCATCGATCATCTTTTCAGCATTTCCGTGGTCAGCCGTTATCAAAGCTTTTCCTCCCTTGGAAATAATTTTATCAATTACCCTTCCCAAGTTTGCATCAACAGCTTCAACAGCCTTCACAGCAGCCTCGACCACTCCCGTATGACCTACCATATCGGCATTCGCGTAATTAAGAACAATCAAGTCATAATAGTCCTTGTCAATTGCCTCTAATAGTTTATCAGTGACCTCATACGATGACATTTCCGGTTTTAAATCGTAAGTGGCAACTTTCGGTGAAGGAATTAAAATTCTGTCTTCACCTTCATTTTCTTTTTCCACTCCGCCATTAAAGAAAAAAGTGACATGAGCGTATTTTTCAGTTTCAGCAATTCGAAGTTGCCTCTTTCCTTGCTTGGATAAATATTCACCTAATGTGTTTTCAATTCTTTGTGGTTTAAATGCAATGTCTACATTATTGAATTTTTCGTCATACTTTGTCATTGTAACATAATAAAGATTCAATAATTCTCTTTCAAACTCATTGAATTTTTTTTCTGTCAAGACGTTTGTCAATTCTCTTGCGCGATCTGGTCTAAAGTTGAAGAAAATAATTGAATCGCTGTCTTTAATAGAAGCAATCGGTTTTCCTTGCTCTACAATCACGCTAGGAAGAATAAATTCGTCAGTTATATCATTTGAATAACTCTCTTCCATTATCGCTATAGCCGATTCATTTTGCATACCTACGCCGTTGACTAAGGCATCATACGCTTTTTCTACCCTATCCCATCGATTATCTCTGTCCATTGCATAATATCTACCTGAAATTGTAGCGATTTTTCCTACTCCAACTTCCGCCATATACTCCTGCATTTCCTTGATATAATTTATTCCGCTATTTGGATGGGTATCTCTACCATCCATAAATGCATGTAAGTATACTTTTTCAACATTATTTTTCTTAGCTAAATCGATCAATCCCTTGATATGATCAATATGAGAATGGACACCACCATCTGATACCAATCCCAAAAGATGCAATGCCGAATTGTTTTTCTTTACATTTTCTATCGCTCTTGAAAATGATTCGTTTGCAAAAAAATCTCCATCTTCAATAGCCTTGGTAATTCTAGTTAATTCCTGATAAACAATTCTTCCTGCTCCGATATTCAAATGTCCAACTTCAGAGTTTCCCATCTGTCCATCTGGAAGGCCGACATCCATGCCGCTAGCATGTATCTCCATATAGGGATATTCAGTTTTAAATCTGTCAAAGTTAGGTGTATCAGCTATTTCTACAGCGTTACCCTCACTATTTTCGCTTATTCCCCATCCATCTAGGATGATAAGTGCTGTTAAATTCTTCATAGATACTCCTTTAAAAATTCACTAGTTCAACAAACTGCTCTGCTTCTAAACTAGCTCCACCAACAAGTCCACCATCGATGTCATCTTGATTCATCAATTCTTCAACATTAGCTGGTTTTACACTGCCGCCATATAGGATTCTAACATTCTCAGAAATTTCATCATTATAAAGATTCTCGATCTCACTTCTGATAAATGCAATCATCTCATCAGCATCTTTGCTAGAAGCTGTTTTACCTGTACCTATCGCCCAAATCGGCTCATATGCTATTACTATTTTATCAAACATCTTAGCAGAAACATCAGCAAACGCCTTTACGATTTGCTCTTTAACTACTTCTTTTTCAATGTTTTTTTCACGCTCTTCAAGTTTCTCGCCAACACAAAGAACAACATCGATGTCATGCTCCATCGCTTTCAATATTTTTTTGTTTACTGTTTCATCGGTTTCATTGAAATACTCTCTTCTTTCGCTATGTCCGATAAGAGTATTCTTGACATTGATATCTTTTAACATCAGCGGAGATATCTCTCCTGTGAATGCTCCCTTTTCTTCAAAGTGCATATTCTGAGCTCCGATAACAATGTTTGTTCCTTTAGTATAATCCTTCATCGACTTTAGCATAGTACAAGGTACAAATATCATTACTTCCACATCTGTATCTTTAACCTTGTCTTTTATTCCATCGATAAATTCAAAACCTTCTGAAATTGTCTTATGCATTTTCCAATTGCCTGCAATTACTGGTTTTCTCATTATTTTCACCTCTATTTATTATTTAATACTTCAATACCTGGCAGCACTTTGCCTTCTAGGAATTCCAAGCTCGCTCCGCCGCCTGTTGAAATATGCGTCATTTGCTCGCTAAATCCCAGTTGAGTCACAGCTGCCGCACTATCTCCACCACCGATTATAGTCACAGCATTTATATTTGCTAAAGTTTTTGCAACTTCAAAAGTACCACTAGCATAATTTTCAAATTCAAAAACACCCATCGGTCCGTTCCAAAGTACAGTTTTCGCATCCAATAAATAACTCTCATATAATCCAATTGTCATATCACCGATATCAAGAC
>DAOURC010000005.1 GCA_030625285.1 Eubacteriales bacterium | reverse complement strand
ATTACAACATGGTAGAATTACGACAACTGAAACGCGTGCTAAAGAAATCAAAAAAACTGTTGAGAAAATGATCACTCTTGGGAAAAAGGGAGATTTACACGCAAAAAGACAAGCATTATCTTACTTAACAAGTGAGACTGTAGTAAAGAACTTATTCGATGAAATTGCCCCTAAATATCAAGAAAGAAATGGTGGATACACTAGAATCATTAAAACAGCTCCTCGTCGAGGAGATAGTGCACCGATGGCAATTATTGAACTACTATAAGGGACTTTTATTAGTCCCTTTTTTGCTTATTATAGTTGATAAGAGGTACAAATATGATTGATATTAAAAGCGTAGGATATACATACGAGACAACTGAATATAAATCAAAAGCGATAGATATGATAGATTTGAATATTAAAAAAGGTGAATTTGTGGCTATTATCGGGCATAATGGATCTGGAAAATCTACACTTGCAAAATTGATCAATGGAATATTGCTGCCGACACATGGCACGATTTTAGTAGCTGGTTTAGATACTAAAGATAGCGAATTGATTTGGGAAATCAGAAAAACAGCAGGAATGGTTTTTCAAAATCCTGATAATCAAATAGTTGCAACTGTTGTGGAAGAAGATGTTGCATTTGGGCCTGAAAATCTAGGTCTACCTCAAGAGACTATCAGAACAAGAGTAGATGAATCCTTGAAACAGGTTGGAATGACTGAGTATATGAAGAAACCTCCACATCTATTGTCTGGCGGGCAAAAACAAAGAGTTGCAATTGCAGGGATTTTGGCGATGAAGCCTGAATGCATAGTTTTAGATGAACCAACTGCAATGTTAGATCCAGTTGGTAGAAATGAAGTTATGGAGACTATAGAGAGACTTAATAAAGAAGAAGGAATTACTATAGTTCATATTACTCATTTTATGGAAGAAGTAATTAAAGCAGATAGAGTTGTCGTTATTGAAAATGGAAGAATTATTATTCAAGGTACACCAAAAGAAGTATTTAAAGAAGTTGATAAACTTCAAGATATGGGTTTGGATGTTCCACAAGTAACGTTGATGGCTCATAGTTTGAGAAAAGAAGGTATTGATGTCAGTGATGAAATCTTGACCGTAGAAGAGATGGTGGAAGAATTATGTCGATTAGTATAAAAAATTTAACCTATATCTACGATCAGGGGAGCCCATTTGAAACCATGGCCTTAGAAGATGTAAATTTGGAAATTGAAAAAGGCGAATTTGTTGGGCTTATTGGTCACACAGGTTCAGGAAAATCTACGCTTATTCAACATATGAACGGTTTGATCAAGCCGACTATGGGACAGATAATAGTTAATGGTTTTAATATAACTGAAGATAAGGTTAAACTTTCTGAAATCAGAAAAAAAGTCGGACTTGTATTTCAGTACCCAGAATATCAATTGTTTGAGGAAACAGTGTATAAAGATATTGCTTTTGGGCCTACAAATTTAGGGCTTGATAAAGAAGAAATCGATATACGAGTTAGAAATGCGATGGATATTGTTAGTTTGGATTTTGAAGAGTATAAGGAAAAATCTCCATTTGAATTAAGCGGAGGTCAAAAAAGAAGAGCTGCAATTGCTGGAGTTCTTGCTATGGAGCCCGAAGTGTTGATTCTTGATGAACCTACTGCAGGACTCGATCCTCGCGGAAGAGATGAAATACTGAGCCAAATTAAAAGGTTGCATGATGAAAAGAAAATAACCGTAATTTTAGTTTCGCATAGTATGGAAGATATTGCTAAACTGGTGGATAGAATTATTGTAATGCACAACGGAAAAATTGAACTTACTGGTCCCAAAGAGGAAGTTTTTAAACATTCAAAGAGATTAGAAGAAATTGGACTAGGACTACCGCAAATACTATATTTAGTAAATGCGCTCAGGGCAAAAGGGATTCCTATTGATGAAAATGTTATTGCCTTTGATGCAATTAAATCTGAAATATTAAAATTAGTGGGTGGAAAACATGCTTAGAGATATTACTATTGGGCAATATTACCCTGCAGACTCTTTTATACATCATCTGGATGCAAGATTTAAAATCATTGTGAGTTTTTTATTTATTATTTCTCTTTTCATGATTAATGATTTCTATCAGTACATCCCGGTAGTTATATTCGTTATGTTGATTGTAAAAATATCTAAAGTTCCATTTAAATATATTTTAAAGGGTTTAAAACCAATTATGTTGATTTTAATTTTCGCCTTCGGAATTAATATTTTTTTAACTGAAGGGGAAGTAATATTTTCGTTTTGGATTCTTGATATAACAAAAGAAGGACTTTATCAGGCTTTTTTTATGATGATGAGACTTATATTCTTAATTACAGGAACGTCACTACTTACATTGACAACCAGCCCGATTATGTTGACTGACGGATTGGAAAATCTGTTGAATCCCTTTAAAAAAATTGGACTGCCGGCTCATGAACTGGCGATGATGATGACGATCGCTCTTAGATTTATACCGACGCTTTTAAAAGAAACCGATAAGATCATGAAAGCACAAATGGCAAGAGGAGCAGATTTTGAAAGTGGAAATATATTTAAAAGAGCAAAGAGTTTGATTCCCCTCCTTGTGCCATTGTTTATCAGCGCTTTCAGACGCGCCGATGAATTAGCGATGGCTATGGAAGCAAGGTGTTATAGAGGAGGAGAAAATAGAACAAGGTTAAAGACTCTTCGTTATACCAAGAAAGATATTATCGGATTGATTTTCATAGGGTTGTATATTGCATCAATTATAGGAGTGAAAATTTATCTATGATTAAAAATGTGCATATAGAAGTATCATATGACGGTTCTGAATTTCACGGCTGGCAAAGATTGTCCAATATTTTAAGTGTACAAGGCTATCTAGAGAAAACTATGAGTAGTTTATTAAAACAAGAAATTTTGATTGATGGATCCGGTAGAACAGATAAAGGAGTTCATGCAATTAATCAGAGTTTCACTTTTAAATATGAAGATGTTGTTCCAGTAGAAAATTTAAAGTATTTTCTGGGAAATAAATTTGTAGATAGTATAAAGATACAAAGTGTAAGAGAAGTTCCACTAGATTTTCATGCTAGATACTGCGCCGTAGAAAAAAGTTATATTTATAAAATCAATTTCAATAAAGAAGATCAATTGTTTTTCAGGAATTATTTTTGGTTTATTGAAGAATTAAATATTGAAATGATGAGAAGTGCTTCAAAACATTTAATTGGCGAACATGATTTTACATCGTTTTCTTCAATCGGCAAGAAGGGAAAGATAGTAAATCCCATAAGGAATATTTCTTCGATTGATTTTGAATTAGAAGATGAAATGCTTGTGATTCGTTTTATTGGAAATGGATTTTTATATCATATGATAAGACTTATGATTTATCATTTAGTTCAGGTAGGATTAGAAAAAAGACTTCCTGAAAGTACAGATGAAATTCTAAAAAGTTGTTCAAGAGATTTGACAACTAGAATAGCACCGGCGTCTGGATTGTATCTTGAAAAGGTATATTATCAGATGGATGAATACAAGGTAATCAGGTAAACAGGACAAGAATTTTTTTATTGAGAATGTCTACTATTATTATCTTGACATATAGAAAGTTCTATTATAAAATGTATGTTGACTGTATAGGATATGACCCAATAGCCCCGGGTTAATATATAGGTGAAAAATAATCGTTGTTAGGAGGTACGAAATGAAATCTTACGTTGCAAAACCGTTAGAAATTGAAAGAAAATGGTATATTGTTGATGCTACTGACAAAACGTTAGGACGTTTATCAACTCAAATCGCTACTATTTTAAGAGGCAAGCATAAGCCAATATATACACCGCATGTTGACACAGGTGATTTTGTTATTGTGATAAATGCTGATAAAGTCAAGGTGACTGGTAATAAGGAAAATGCTAAGATGTATCGTTGGCACACAGGTTACATCGGTCATTTGAAAGAAAGAACTTATAAAGAAATGATGGCAAGAAGACCTGAAGAAATTATTAGATTATCAGTAAAGGGAATGATGCCAAAGAATTCTCTTGGAAATCAAATGTTTAAAAAATTAAAAATATACGCTGGTCCTGAGCATAAGCATGAAGCTCAAAAACCTGAAGCATTAGAATTATAGGCAAAGGAGGATATTTGATGGCTACTAAGCAATATCAAGGTACGGGAAGAAGAAAAAAATCAATTGCGAGAGTTAGATTGGTTCCAGGTAGTGGAAACGTTACGATAAATGGGCAAGATATTAGTGAATATCTTGATTATGAAATTTTAAGAAATGAAGTTAAAAGACCTCTTATTTTAACAGATACACTTTCTAAGTTTGATGTTATTGTTAGAGTGAACGGTGGTGGATTCACTGGTCAAGCTGGTGCAATAAGACATGGTATCTCAAGAGCATTATTATTAGTTGATGCAGAGAACAGACCTGCTCTTAAGCAAGCTGGTTTCTTAACAAGAGATCCAAGAATGAAAGAAAGAAAGAAATACGGTCTTAAAAAAGCAAGAAAATCTCCACAATTTTCAAAGAGATAATTTATCTATGGATATCAAAGAAGAGTTCAATTTTGGACTCTTTTTTATTTGCGAAAAAATCGAGATAGTGGTAATATAAAGATGCAAAGGGAGAAAAAGGTAATAACATGAAAAACATATTGATTATTGAAGATGAAGTGGTAATTGCCTCATGGCTTAAAGGCATCGTCAACTCCATTGATGATTCAATAAATGTCTTTACGACGGGATATGCTGCAGAGGCAGTGACGATATCGATGGAGTATAGCATAGATATTTTTGTGATTGATATTCATTTGAAAGATTACAGTGGATTTGATTTGGCAAAACAATTGAGGGAGATGGATCGATATAAGATAACACCGATTTTATTCAGTACATCCAATTGGAGCAAAGAGTTGTTGTCGTTCAGGGAGATTCATTGCTATGATTATATAAAAAAACCGTATACAGAAGATCAAGTTAGAAAGGCTCTTCAAACCATCATCAAGTACGGCATAAAAAATGAAGATGTAGAAGAGAAAGAGAAATTCCTGAGAATCAAAATGAAGGGATTTTATATTCTTCTCAATCAAAGTGATGTCATCTACATTGAGGCGAGCCTGAGAAAAGTGATGATTGTAACTAAAATGGAAAGGATAAGCTGTCATCAAACACTAAAAAATATACAAGACGAATTATCGGATGATTTTGTTCAATGCCATAGGAGTTGCATCATAAACAAAAAATATGTGAAGAACGTAGATCTGAAAAATGGAAATATCAGCTTTAATGGAATAGAAGATCATATTTTATTGGGGAGTAAATACAAAGACGAGGTATTAAAAACTTTGAATTCAGAGTATAAAAATGTCGTTGATGGCATTTAGAATGTCGTTCGTGCATATGCAATTGTATTTCTCTTAAAAAATGGTAAAGTTTATTTGTGGCCACGGTAAGTTATTACATTTAAAATATTTATTATTGGGATAGGATATAAGATTATGAAAAGATATTATAAAGCAATATTATTCTTTTTTGTTGTTCTTTTGATTGTTTTTTTGCAATGGAAATCAGTTGAATACTACTCAACTGATAGCGGGAAACACATTATCCAAATAACGAGCATGTTCAATAATATGAAAATCAACGAGAGTGCGGCGGACGAAATTGTTATAAGAGTGCGGAATGATTACGATAAACGTTTTGCTTTCGAAAATCGTGATTTGAACAATCTTCTTATGGAATATCAAGAGTTTAGTCTTCGGAGCATATTTATTCGAAGAGATTCTTATGGCAAGGATACGATGAATATTCTTGTGAATCTGAATAAGAAGTCGGCTAGTCTTTTGTCTCTCTTTATCGCTAACCTTGAGAGAAAGGATAAAAGCATTGTCGTCTATACAAAACACATGGATGATTTGTTTCTAATCGTCTTAGAAGATATAGATTGATTGCATTAAAGTGGATTTGAAAAGGTCTGAGCCTGTAACAGTGTGAAGCTCAATAGCAATATTTTTATAACTAAAGAATCTGTAAATAGTCTGTATTGAGGGGTATAAGTCTTCAGAATTCTCATATTTCTGCAGTGGAAGATGGGTTTGCAGTTGATGTTATACCGTGGTATATATTTTTTTATTAAGGCAATGTATAGTCGTCCCCGCGATGGAGATTAAATAATAGAAAAATATGAATCTAAAACCACCCCGATTTTCATAGAGATAATAAAAATAATTTAGATTAAGAATAATATGGATTATAGGAAAGTGGTATTGGAGTTAGATATCGTGATTTTAGCAAATACAAATCTTAATTAAATATTAAGGATTATTACAATAGTTTGACATAATAGTAAACATTCTATAATTAGTATAGGCAGCATTAATCTTGACAATAAATCAGATTGAGAATTAGCATATATTCTGTAATGTGTTACTAAAAAATAAACTAACTAAAAAGTCCACTCATAAAAAATTTTTAAAGGAGGAAAGATGGCAAGTACAAATAAGAAATGTAAAGTTTATATTATTTTCTTTGGAATTCTGCTTATTATTCTATTCGTTTTTATCTTATCTCAACGTGAAGATAGAAAACTATACAATAATAGTATTGACAATTTATTGGAATCGACAGATATAGGGTATACCAAATATCGGAAAGTTATCTATTCTACGAATCCTAATGAATATGTTGAGATTTTAGATGAATTGTTGTTTGATTATTCTGATGTAAATAGCCTGTATTTTAAATCAAGCAATATGGTAGAATCATTGTATGTAACTGTAGAAGGTCAGGAAATAGACAATTATGAAAGTTACTATGTTTATAACGATGAAGTTAGTTCATATGCAAATACAGATGGTCTTTGGTTAAAGACTATATGGCATGGGATAATTGGCCGACCTGGTCCAGAAGTTGAACAAATTAAGGATATAATTGTGAATCCTGATTATTATGAAATAGTACAAGTTGACAATAACCAAATTTATAAATTTTTTGAGAAAAGTGATGAAGCTATTCAGAATTTAGAAATGCGTAGCTGCCAAATCAATAAAGTGGATAACTATATTGAATTTTCAAATTATCTACCATTTTACTTGGAAGTTTGGATTGATGAAGAAGGAGAAATAGCCAAAATTGATTATTCAAATTCTAGCGTTGCGTACTTATCTCTATTAGGAACAGGAAACATCCTCCGCAATGATGATGGTAGTTTTAACTCCTTTACTGATGGGGAGTTTAATATATATTCATTTGACTTTAACCCGGAGCCTTTTGATTTACCAGTACCAGATAAAACTATTAACAGAGATGCAATAGTACCTACATGAAATACTGAAAATTAGAATGGGGCACATTCTATATTATTTTTTTCTGTTAAGAATAAGGAAAAATTCCTTATAAGTAATTGAAAATAATTATTAAATCCAGTCCATGATTTAATGTTAAATAATTAATTCGATTTATACTAATATTGCGATAATTATGTTGTTTGTTATCTTTATGGTAGGTTTTTTGATAAGGGGTATAAGTCTTCAAAATTATCATATTTCTGTGGTGGAAAATGGGTTTGTAGTTGGTGTTGTACCATGGTATATATTTTTTTATTAAGGCAATGTATAGTCGTCTCCGCGATGGAGATTGAATAATGGAAAAAATATGGTCCTAAAACCACCCCGATTTTCATAGAGATAATAAAAATAATTTAGATAAGGAAGAGTTCAAATGTGAACTCTTCTTTTTTATTGGGTATATATTAAATTCAGGAGGGATACTATGTCGATATTAGCTGCATATCTAACGCCACATCCACCTTTGATATTAAAAGAAATTGGACGTGGTGAAGAAAAGAAAGTAATAAATACTATTGAAGCAATGGAAAAGGCATCAAAAAATATTGCTTCATTAAAACCTCAAACTGTTATCGTGATTTCACCTCATGGACCGCTCTTTAGTGATGGAATATCTATAATGTATGAAAAACATCTTGATGGGAATTTCAATAATTTTGGTGAATATGCATTAGAGTACCAAAGAGAAAACGATATTGAATTAATTGATGAGTTTACAAATATCATGAAGAAAAAATATAAACTAAGCGGTGCTTTGATCGATAAGAAAACAGCCGATTATTTTGGAACAACGTATAAACTTGATCACGGTACTTTAGTTCCGCTTTACTTCATCGATAAAGAATATAAATCATATAACCTTATTTCTATTACTTATGGACTACTGAGTTACCAAGATCTATATAAAGTCGGAATGGCTTTGTCCGACGCTGTTGAAGAAATCGATAGAGATGTGATTGTAATCGCCAGTGGTGATTTATCTCACCGTCTAAAAGATTCTGGGCCGTATGATTACAACCCTATGGGAAAGGCCTTTGATGAAAAAATAATTGAGCTGTTGATTAATAAGAAAAACACTGAAATTATAGCAATGGATCCGGAATTTTGCGCAGAAGCTGGAGAATGTGGAAAAAGATCTATAGATATTTTGCTGGGAACTTTGGATTCTTATGATTATGATGTTGAAAAATTAAGTTATGAAGGTCCTTTTGGAGTAGGATATGGAGTGGTTTCGTTTGAAAATTTAAGACCTGACGATAAGTCGTTGATTAAGGATATTGAAAAAACGAGGATAGAGTATGTGAAAGAAGCTATGGAGAAAGAAGACGCATTCGTTAAACTGGCTAGGAATACCATCAATCTATTTGTTGAATCCAAAGAGAGATTAAATTTCAAAGAATCTGAGTATTATAAAATAGACGATTTGAAATCTATCAAAAAGGGTGCATTTGTTTCCATAAAGGATTCAGGGGGATTAAGAGGATGTATTGGTACATTTTTACCGACAAGAAATTGTCTTGGTGAGGAGATAGTAGAAAATGCTATCAGTGCTGCTACAAAAGATCCGAGATTTCCGGTTATAGAAGTTTATGAATTGAATGATCTTATTATTACTGTCGATGTTTTAAATGAACCTGATTCTGTTTCTGACAAGAGTGAATTAAATCCGAAGACATATGGTGTCATTGTAAGCAGTGGATATAAAAGAGGATTATTATTACCTGATTTAAAAGGTATTGATACTGTTGAAGAACAACTTAGAATTGCTCTGAATAAAGCCGGAATTAAAGAAGATGAAGATTATTCAATTGAAAGGTTTACAGTTACTAGGCATTTGTAAAAAGTGAGATGAAAAAATCATGAAAGAATCAAGATACTTTATAGAAATGGGCAATGGAGTTATGAGATGTACAATTTGCCCTCACAACTGCATTATTAAAATTGGGAAAAAAGGATTTTGCCAAGCGATACAAAATATCGACGGCAAGTTGTTTTCAATAAATTACGGGCAAATAACTGCTATTCATCTTGATCCTATTGAAAAAAAACCGCTGTATCATTATAGACCAGGTTCTTTGATATTATCCATAGGTTCTTTTGGATGTAATTTTAGATGTGGATTTTGTCAAAATCACACTATCTCCATGGGAAAGGAATATGATGTAGTTCATAGATCGCCAAAACAAATTATAGAAAAAGCAATAGCTCTTAGACCGAATATCGGTATTGCATATACTTATAATGAACCAATAATATTTTATGAATTCATGCGGGATATTGCCATAGAGGCGAAGAATAATGATCTAGACAATATTTTGGTATCGAATGGATTTATCAATAAAGAACCACTAAATGAAATATCACCTTTATTGGACGCTGCAAATATCGATCTTAAGGCATTCAATAATGAATTTTATGAAAAAATTACTAGAGGTAGATTAAAAGAGGTATTAAGAACAATAGAAATACTTTACGATAATAATGTTCATATAGAAATTACTCATTTATTAATCCAGGGTTTCAATGACAATATCAAAGAATTCAAAAGAATGATTAAATGGATTGCTGCAATAGATAAAACAATTCCACTTCATATTTCGAGATATTACCCAGCGTATAAATTTACAGCTAGCGCCACAAATGCCAGTCTGATCAAGTATTATGCCGATGTTGCAAAAGAAGTGCTTGATTATGTATATATCGGCAATGTCGCATATGTTGATAGAAACACATATTGTCCTAAATGTCATCATTTGGTTTTTAGAAGAGACCCATATTATGAAAGCTATATTGTAGATGGCAAATGTGAAAAATGTGGGGCTGACATACCTATAGTTTTCTAGATGAATCTGGTATACTTAATTGGTGGAGTGATAAAATGGATGATTTTGATTTAGCAAAGAATTTGATCGCTGATGGTGAGTATGCATGTATTGTTGTAAAAAAAGGCGAAGCTATTTACACTAGTAAGGAAAGAGGGATATTTCCACTTTTTGAGGCAAAGGAAATTCTTAAGATTGATTTAAGAGGCGCTTCTCTTGCAGATAGAATAGTGGGAAAAGCTGCCGCTATGATTGCTGTTGAAAGTGGTATTATATCTATTCATGGACAGGTGATGTCTGAAAATGCTGTAAAATATATACAAAGTCATGAAATAGGTTATTCTTATGACAAATGGGCTGAGTATATAAAAAACCGCGAGCAAACGGGGATGTGTCCTGTTGAAACCAGGGCGATAACTACAGATGATTATAGGGAGTTAGAAATAAAAGTTAGAGACTTTTTGAAATCCACAGGAGTGATTTGATGGAAAGAACTTTAGTGATTATTAAACCAGATGCCGTGAAGGCCAAGCATGTTGGCGACATTATCTCCATATATGAAAATAATGGATTGAGCATTGAAAATATGAAGATGATGTATGCGAATGAAGAGCTTTTAAAAAAACATTATGAAGAGCATACCGACAAATCGTTTTACCCGAGTTTAGTGAAGTTTATACTTAGTGGCAAAATTGTCGTTATGGAAATTATGGGTGAAGATGCCGTTGATAAGGTAAGAGAAATCAACGGAGTAACAGACTCGATGAAGGCTGAAAAAGGTACCGTAAGGAATTTATACGGCACTGATATTCAGCAAAACGCCGTGCATGGCTCGGCAAATAGTGACGATGCAAAGAGGGAATTGGATATCTGGTCTAGATAAAGCATATGAGGGGATTTGCATAATGAAAATTATACTTAGTAGAAAAGGGTTCGATTCTGGGTATGGTGGTTACCCAAGTCCAATATTACCTGATGGAAGATTGTTGTCATTTCCGATACCGGATTTAAATTCCCCGATTAAATATTCTGATTTATATTTAAGTCAAAATAAAAACTTTACTGAATTAATCTCAGAATTGATAGGTAGTGAAATAAAATTTGAAGGTGATGGAAAGAAATTGATTCACGAAGTAGGGTGTCATCTAGATCCTGATATCGATAGCACTGTTTGTGAGAGGTCAAAGGATTGGAGAGCTCTCTTTGGACAAGCTGGCGCAGCGCATGGTCACCTCTCAAATCAAAATGTATCTGTTAATGATATCTTTTTATTCTTTGGTTGGTTTCGACAAGTAGAACTTATTGATGGGAAATATAAATATAGTAAAACCGATAGGAAAGGAAAGCATGTAATCTATGGATATATGCAAATCGGAGAAATCAAAAAAATCAATTCCAGTACTTTTGATGATTGGATGCTATATCATCCGCATATTGTACGAGGTACAAATGCAACTGATACGGATCATATCTATATTGCTAATGAGACATTGACATTTGATTCTTCTATGCCAGGCTTCGGGACTTTTAATTATAATGATGATGTACAACTTACTAAAGAGGGTTTAAGCAAGTCAAAATGGAATCTACCAGAAATATTCAAGAATACTTCTATTAGTTATCATACTCCAAATAGTTGGAAAGATGGTTATTTCCAATCTGCTGCTAAAGGACAAGAATTTGTAATCAACAGCACACCTGAAATTGAAGACTGGATGATTAGTTTACTTCAAAACTCAGTGCGTAACCGCTGATAAATGCATTTAAAAGAATAATCATTAATACAATTTGAAATTTCAAATGACTATTAAAGTACTTAAAGGAATACAATTAAACAGATAAATAAAACTTGACTTAAAGAGGAGAATTCGACGTGAATAAACAGACAAAAAATATTGTATTAGGCAGTGTGTTATTGGCATTTTCAGTTATTGTACCTTACATATTTCATATATCGGGGATAAGTGGTCCGATGTTTTTACCAATGCATATACCGGTGATTATTGGAGGGTTTTTTTTAAGTCCTTTTTTTGCTGGATTTATAGGATTTATCAGTCCGATAATAAACAGTTTGATTTCAGGTATGCCGATAATGTATCCAATTGCTATTATCATGGCATTTGAACTCATGATATATGGATTATCAATAGCTATACTTAGTAAAAAGTTTGATATTTATTATTCGCTTGTTTTAGGAATGATTTTAGGAAGATTAACGGCAGCTGGAGTAGTTTATGCGCTTCAGAGTTTACTTGGTTTAAAGATGAATTATATGGTGTATTTACAAGGGGCGATCATTACGGGAATTCCTGGAATAGTCATTCAACTTCTATTGATACCTGTAATTGTAAGATCGTTAAAGAAAAATTATAGATATAGGTGATTAAATGCTTCGTTTAACTAATTTAAAACTTCCATACAATGTTGATGACAACAAAGTTTTATCTTTAATTGTAAAAACGCTAAGGATAAAACCTGAAGACATAATTGAATATCAGATTGAGAAAATGTCTATCGACGCGAGGAAGAAAGATCAGATTAAAAAGGTTTTTACGGTAAAGGTAAGACTAAAAAACGAAAAAAGATTTTCTCGTTTAAAAATTGAGAAAGATAAACCATATCACTATCCTGAGAACAAATATGGTGCTGAGCTAGTAAATAGTCCAATTGTAATCGGAAGTGGTCCTAGTGGCATTTTTGCTGCTTATCTCTTAGCTGAAATGGGTTACAATCCTATAATTCTTGAAAGAGGAGAAAAAATAGAAGATAGAACTGAAACGGTAAGGGAATTTTGGAAAAAAGGTATATTGAATACTGAATCAAATGTTCAATTTGGCGAAGGTGGAGCAGGTACTTTTTCGGATGGTAAATTAACAACGAGAATCAAGGATAACAGGATTGATAAAATATTAGAAATATTTGTCGATAATGGTGCGCCGTCTGAAATTCTATATAAAAACAAACCACACTTGGGTACTGATAATTTAAAAAAAATCATGATTAATATGAGGAAAAAAATTATTGAGTGGGGCGGAACTTTTAACTTCAATTCCAAGGTTACAGATTTGATAATTGAAGGTAATCAGATTAAAGGCGTAATTGTCAATGATGAACAAAAGTACGAAAGTAATGTGGTTGTTTTAGGTATAGGAAATAGTGCAAGAGATACGTTTGAAATGTTGGTTGAAAAAAATGTACCTATGGAACCAAAACCCTTTGCTGTTGGATTTAGAATAGAACACAAACAGATCGATATTGATAAAGCGCAATATGGAGACGCTGAAATTGCCACTTATTTAGGGGCGGCTGAATATAAATTAACATATAAAGCCAGCAATGGAAGAAGTGTTTACTCGTTTTGTATGTGTCCGGGTGGCCTTGTAGTTGGAGCTTCATCAGAGAACAATAGGCTAGTAGTCAATGGCATGAGTGAGTATAAGCGTAACAGGGAAAATGCCAACAGCGCTATCATAGTCAATGTAAATCCAGAAGATTTTGAAGGAAATCATATTTTAAGAGGAATGGATTTTCAAAGAACAATTGAGGAAAAAGCTTTTTATCTCGGTGGAGGAGATTATAGGGCTCCAATCCAAACCATGAAAAGTTTTTTAAGCATAGATAAAAGCGATAACAGTATTGGGGATATTTATCCGAGTTATAAACCGGGATTCACTTTAGAAGATCTCAACAATATTTATCCTGCGTTTATAACAGAAGCGCTTCATGAAGCTTTTCCGTATTTTAATAATAAAATTAAAGGCTTTGCAGCGGATGATGTCATATTGACAGGTGTAGAGACGAGGAGTTCATCTCCTGTTAGGATTTTAAGAAATTCAAGTACTTGTGAATCCGCTGGAATAAAAGGTTTGTATCCGGCGGGAGAAGGCGCTGGCTATGCTGGAGGGATAACTTCTGCTGCGGTTGATGGGTATAAAATCGCAGCAATGATAATTGAAAAGCATTTAAATGTTGCGAAAACTTAAAAAATGTGCTAAAATTTCATTATATTATAAGAAAATTCAAAAAACTTAATAAGTCTTAAACAACTTTAAGTTGTTTAAATATATTTAAAAGGGGGAAATTTTACATGGACAATAACAATGTTCAAAGAGATGGTTTTACGAGTAAGTTTGGTATTATTGCCGCTGCTGCTGGTTCTGCTATCGGTTTAGGTAATATTTGGAAATTCCCATATATTACTGGTGTTTATGGTGGTGCTGCTTTTATTCTAGTTTATTTAATTTGTATCGCAATTATTGGATTACCAGTTATGCTCTCTGAGTTTTTAATTGGTAGACGTGCACAAGCGAATGCTGTTGGATCATTCAAAAAAATAGCTCCAGGGACTCCTTGGTATTTGGCTGGATGGTTAGGACTTGCTGCTGCTGCAGTTATTCTTTCTTTCTACGGCGTAGTTGCTGGATGGACACTTGATTATGTATTTAAAGCTGTTACTAATCAATTTTCAGGTATGACTCCAGACGAATTGGGTGGCGCATTTGGTGGCCTTATCACTAGCCCGCTTAGACCAATTTTATGGCAATTAGTATTTATGGCACTTACTGCTGGTGTTGTACTTGGCGGTATTAAAGATGGTATTGAAAGATATACTAAGATATTAATGCCATTATTACTTGTAATCATTGTAGTTCTTGATATTAGAGCGATTACTCTTCCTGGAGCAAGCGAAGGAATCAAGTTCTTATTCAGTCCTGATTTCAGTAAGCTATCTGGTGCGGCAGTTATGTCTGCTCTTGGACATGCGTTCTTCTCGTTATCACTTGGTATGGGTACTATGATTACTTATGGTTCTTATATTGGTAAAAAAGAAAACTTGGGAACTACAGCTCTTCAAGTAACAATCGCTGATACACTTATCGCGTTACTTGCTGGTCTTGCTATATTCCCTGCAGTATTTGCATTTGGAATCGAGCCTGGTGCTGGTCCTGGATTAGTATTTATTACATTACCAAATGTATTTAACATGATGCCTGGTGGATATATATTTGCTATTATGTTCTTTGTTCTTTTAGCGGTAGCTGCATTAACTTCTTCTGTTTCAATTCTAGAGGTTGTCGTTGCTTACTTTGCAGAAGAAAAAGGAATTTCAAGAAAATCTGCAACTATCTGGGCAGCAACTGGAATCGCAGTTTTAGGAGCATTTGAATCATTGACTTATAGTGTGGTTGACTTTACTTTGCCTTTATACAAAGGTGGAGAAGTATTAACTCTTCCATTTATGGACTGGATGATTGAGCTTTCTGACTTGATGCTTCCAATCGGTGGATTGTTTATTTCATTGTTTGTTGGATTTAAAATGCTTAGAAGCGATGTTGAAGATGAAGTTACAAATGGTGGAGAAGTTAAAGTTGGTTATTTAGGAGCATTCCTATTCTTAGCTAAGTTTGTAGCTCCAGTTGCTATTATTATTGCATTCTTGAACATGTTGTTTGGTTGGTTATAATTAGTATTATTAATAAAAAAGAAACTCTTCCTTATTTGGAAGAGTTTTTTTATGTCGTTATTTAAATTTGATTTTAGTTATTTCTTCACAATAACTGCATTGATACTCCAGTTCGCCGTTTTGTTTAATAAGTGTAAAAATCGGTTTTGCGTAATCATCTGTATGACTGATACATCTAGGATTATCACATTTTATAATATCGCTTACTTTATCCGGTACAGTGACATGTTCTTTTTTAATAACCTTATTGTCTTCTATATAGTTTACAATGATGTTTGTATCGATTAGACCAAGTACTTTGGAATCAAGTTTAAAATCACCTTCGATTTTAATTATATCTTTTTTATTAAGATGTTTACTTGGGATATTCATAAGAAGCACTATCGTGTTACACACATCTTTAAGTTTCAACTCGTTAAAAACGATCATTCCTTTACCTGCGGTGATATGATCTATTACTATACCGTTTTCAATACTATTAACAAGACGCATAATCGCCCACCTCCAGCATTTTAGTGATTAAAGCCATTCTGACAAACACACCTTGATTCGATTGATCGAAATAGACGCATCTTGGATCGTCGTCGATTTCATATGAAATTTCATTTACCCTAGGAAGAGGGTGCATTACGATGGCATCTTTTTTTGCTTTTTTCATTTTTTCTTTATTTAATAGAAATGAATTTTTAAGTTTTATATAGTCGCCTTCGTTAAAAAAACGTTCTTTT
>DAOURC010000150.1 GCA_030625285.1 Eubacteriales bacterium | reverse complement strand
GCTGATATCAGTTTGAATTCGGAAATAAGCACCATAAAGGCTTTAGGGCTAGCTGCAGTTAATCTAAACAAGGCACATAAAATCATTTTGATGATCGACCTTGGAGATTTAAGAGAAGGAATTTTACCTGAAGATGTTGATGAAATGGTAGAGCAAATTTTAAAAGTCGACGGGATTCTACTTCACGGTATCGGTGTAAACCTGACTTGCTATGGCGGAGTAATTCCCGATGAAAATAATTTAGGTCAGCTTAATGAAATTGCAATGCATATCGAAGAAAAGCATTCTATTAAACTCGATATCGTATCTGGAGGAAATTCAAGCAGTATATATATGCTGGAAAAAGGACTTCCAAATCATATCAATAATTTGAGAATCGGAGAAGCGATAGTTCTAGGTAGAGAAACAAAAGACGGTGATAGAATTGAAAACACCTATGATGATGCTTTTGTTTTAGAAGCAGAAATCATTGAGCTTAAAGAAAAGAATTCTCTTCCAAAAGGAACAATCGGTATGGATGCCTTTGGCAATAACCCTACCTTTGTAGATAAGGGTAAAATGCTAAGAGCTATTGTAGCCATAGGAAGGCAAGATGTAAATCCATCAAACCTTATTCCATATGATGAAAACATTGAAATAATCGGTGCATCAAGCGATCATATGATTGTCGATGTAACTCAAAGTAGTGAAGAATATCACGTTGGCGGTATAATTAGATTCAAAATGGAGTATGGAGCATTATTGCCGCTTTGTACATCTGAATATGTTGATAAAGAGATAAGATAGCAGAAAAATTCTGCTATCTTTTATATCCCGTGTTTGACACTTTTCAAAACACAAAGCCAGCCATACCATTGTAATTTCAATGCATAGTTAGCTTTTTTCAACCAGTTAATTTTATCAATACACCTTGCTATTTTCTTACTAGTAGTATGCAACACTCCACATGACACATGCGGGTAACATATCTACACGAACTACTTTAAAACGTTGAAACTACAGTTTCTATTGTTTTGTCACCAATTATTTTAACAATATCTAAAGTATCTCCAAACGATACTTCTTCTGTATATAGATTTGCATTTTGATAGTTTATCCAATTATTCTCTAAATAATTAGACACCCTTATTTCATCAATTATCTCAATGTAGTCTCTAAGATCTTCTATAGATGCACGTTTTGTTGCTGTTGCTAAAATTGCTTGTCCAAGTAATTCCCATGCTATTACATCCTTTTTCAAATTATATAACATATATAAATCATAAAAATCTCTGGATCTTGTATTTCCAATATTTCTCCTGATAACCGTTTCATATTTTTCCGCTATAATAGTTTCTAAAGGATATGCCATTATACTAACTCTTTTATCTTCAAACATGAATTTGTATGAGTATTCAATTTCTCTAGGCGTGATTTCATCACCTGTTGTTATATCTATTTTCATCGGAATGTACATTTTGCCATACTTTGCTATTATCGATGCTGAAAAATTATTGTATTCATCATCTTTTCGTATTGGGTTCATTCCTTTGTATTCAAATAATATGCCATCTCCTACATCTATTTCAATTATTGCAATAATTATCCTTTCAACTTCCTCTTTTTCCATTGATATACCTTTGACCGTAGTATCCATATCCATCGTTGTTCTTTCTCCAACACCTATAATTGAAGCTATTAAAAGTCCACCTTTTAGGATAAAATTCTCATTATAACTTGAGACAGATAGTCTTTCTATTAATCTTTCGAACATAAATATTTGAAGGACCTCTTGTGCCTGCAAATTGTTGCTTTTTGCAATGTTACGAATTGCGCCTTTTAATTGTTCGGCCGTTTTCACTGTAACACTTCCATATATCTCATTATTTTTTCTTCTACTCCAAATATTCTTCCATATTTGATAAGTTTTCTGATGTTTTTATTACCTCCTCGAAAGTAACCGTTTAATGCATCATTATATATCTGAATATCCATTTTTTTGTGATTCTTAATAATATCGCAAATTGTACGTTCTCTATCATAAATTGTAATTTCAGCACCTTGTGGCGATTTAATTGTTATTTTACCGATTTCAAATACTTCACGTTGAACATAATGGTACTTAACATTCTCATCACTTTTTCTTTTACTAACATTACTACCTTGAATTACTGTATATGATACGATATTAGGCACACGATTTGACAACCCTAAAAAATATAAGGCTGTTCCATATGAGAAAATCCCAGTAGGGTATTTTTGTTGAAACTCATAGTATTCATCAACATCTTGACTAGTCAATGTATACATTCCTCTTTTAATTTTTACTAAGAATCCACTTTCGCACAATTTCTTTAATTTTTCTTTTCTGATTCCATAATCTACGACTTCTTTTGTTTTAATAATCCCATTGTTTTCACTTGCAATTTTTGTAATTTTTTCAATATCATTCACAATCCTCACCCCTTGTACTATATGTCTTTAATTCTATCATGTTAAAGAAATATAGTACAGATACTTTCGCTCTAAATATATAAAGAATGACTTTACCTTATTATAGAAATCTACATGCTGAGCTTTTCGGAAATATCGATGTATATTATTCACCGTTTATCGCTACTACTAATGTAAAAAATATCATCACTTGACCGCATCATTAAATTCTAAATCGTGCATGGAGTTAAGCATTCAAAAAAATAAAACTGACTATAGTTTCAGCCAGTTAATTTTACCAATACACCTTGTTATTTTTTTTACTAGTAATGAGCAACATTCTACATATGTAGAGTAAGAGTCAGAAAAGGAAACTTGAATAATCACTTTTATATGAATCTAAAGTCCATCTAATCACCTCTTGTATTTTTAAGTGATACATTGTCAATATATCAGTATTTATATTTTAGTCTGTCCATAAGTCAATTGTTTATTTGAATTTTCAACATCATCAATAACATCTCTGGCAACCGGAAGAAGATTACTTGTTACGCAGTGACTAAAGTATTATTAATGTTAATAATGAACATTAAAGTTATCACAGGCGGTAGTTCACATTATGCTATCTTTTATATTCCCATCAAATCAGCTACATTTGCACCTTTATCTATTATTCCTTTGATAATAGGTTTTTTGCTACTCATAATAACTGTAATTCCAGGACCATGACCCGCCTTTATACAATCCGAATGTACAACAACCCCGATTGTTACGGCACCTGGAAGTCTAGCTCCAATTCCAAATGTATTATCACTATCTTCTAATAATACTATATCTCCAAATCTGAGTTTATCCAGTTCTAATTCCTCAATCAGTTTACGGTCGGATGTAATTAAATCGTAATCGCCCTTTTGAGAAAATCCAGCCCCGACACCCGAACCCATCAAAGTCTGTGGAATTTTTGCTGCAACAGGCACTATCAACTTACCATCTTCCTCTTTTATATTCATCTTCTCAAATAGATTTGGATCAATACTCAT
>DAOURC010000099.1 GCA_030625285.1 Eubacteriales bacterium | reverse complement strand
GATTGGTTAGTGTCCCTTTAAAAAGCAATGGGGAACCGATGACTGAAAAAGAGTATCATTCAATCACTGACAAAGATTACGAAGTATTAAAAAACAATTCCAATGCGCTGAGTTTAGAAGCGGTAGATTATTTTAATAAACTCAGAAGTGAAGAAGAAAAATTAGCCATGAAGTTAAAAAGCCTCGATGAAAACTTTGCTAGAAAAGTTGTAGAATTTCACATCAATAGCATAGGTATGAAAATCCATTTAAATAATGAATTGAATGAATATTTATCCAGTGTAATAGAAGATGTGATTGAGAATATCGGTAAATTCAAAAAAAATGATGATGAAGAAGGAGATAATCCACTTTTGATACTTGGACAAAAATCAAATGAAGATTTTTTCAAGAGATATTTGGTTAATGTTTTCATTGACAATTCAGATAGAAAATCAGCTCCTGTAATTTTCGAAAGCAATCCAACATACTATAATCTTGTAGGTGCTGTTGAATATCAAAATGAAATGGGGATTTTAAAAACTGATTTTACTCAAATCAAGCCGGGAGCTCTACATGAGGCAAATGGGGGATTTCTAGTTTTGCAAGCAAAGGATATTTTATCTCTTCCGTATGCATGGCAAGCGATCAAAAGATCTTTAGTTACGCAGCAAATTCAAATTGAAAGTTTAGGGAAATTAATGGGAGCTATTGTGACATCGACTATAAAACCTCAACCAATTCCACTAGATATAAAAATTATTATAATTGGTGACTATTATACATATAGCCTCCTATATGAGTATGATGAAGAGTTTAGGAAACTCTTTAGAATTATGGCAGACTTTGATTTAGAGATGATGAGAGATGAAGATAATATAAATAGATTTGCAAGGTTCATTGCGACTCATTGTGAAAAAGAAGGGCTTAAACCGTTTGACAAGAGTGCTGTCTCAAAGATAATTGAATATAGCTCGAGATTGGCGGAAGATCAGAATAAATTGAGTTCAAGACTAAATAAAATTGTTGGAATTCTCTTTGAAGCTGATAAGTGGGCCAGTATTTTTGGAGATTCTTTGGTAACGGAGAAACATATTGAAAAAACTCTTTATGAAATAGATCAAAGGACTAATAAAGTCGAAGAAATAATTTTTGAGATGATAGAATCTGGTGATTATTTATTAGATGTCGATGGTGAAAAAGTTGGGGAAATAAATGGACTTGCTGTTATGGGTACTGGACAATATTCCTTCGGTAAACCATCAAAAATAACTGTTTCTGCTTACAGAGGAAAGGCGGGAATTGTAAACATTGAAAGAGAAGCAAGGATTAGCGGAAGCATACACGATAAGGGTGTGATGATTTTAACTGGATATATGGGATATAAATATGCAGCTGATAAACCTCTAGCGTTGTCTGCGAGTATTGTATTTGAACAGCTTTATGGTGGAGTTGAAGGTGATAGTGCTTCGAGCACAGAATTATATGCGTTATTATCTAGTTTATCTGAAAAACCGATAAATCAAGGAATAGCTGTAACTGGCTCTGTGAATCAAAGAGGACAAATCCAGCCAATTGGTGGGGCTAATGAAAAAATTGAAGGATTCTTTAAAGTTTGCAGGATAAAAGGGCTTACAGGTAAACAAGGTGTTATTATTCCGGTTCAAAATATCAAGAATTTGATGCTTGATGAAGAGGTGATACAAGCAGTTATTAAAAGAGAATTTCATATTTATGCTGTTTCTAATACTGATGAGGGGATTGAGATATTGACAGGAATAAAAGCAGGCGACATTGACCAGGAAGGGACAATTCATTATCTGGTAAATAAAAAACTTGAAGAGTTAGCAGATGTTGCAAAAGAAAAAGCCGACGAATAGTCGGCTTTTGAATATGTATATCACCATTTGCATCTTGAATTATCGCCATTCAATGGTAATCCTTCTTCAAATAGATGCAATAAATCTATTGCATCTTCTTTACTTATTTTATATCCTTTGTCGTTCAATACCGCAACACTCCACTCAGGTCTACATATATCCAAGTGGAAGTACATCATAAATTGAAGATCACGGTTTATGACTGCAAATGAAATAGTTCGATCACCATGATAGTAATCCGGTTTTCTGCCTCGTCCATATTTCATTTCAACAATCTGCGAAGTGATTTGTTGTTTTTGTATATCTGTCAATTCGAATTTAGAAAAGTCGGAATAAGAAGTTCTATCCAAACGAATATTAATATTATCCGAATTCTTATCATGATATAGAGAATAAAACTTTATAGGTGTTTTATAAACAATTGTAGAAAGACATAGAATCAATATTACAGATATAATCATGATGAATTTTTTATATTTAAAAATAATCATTTTTGCTCCCTTCATATGCTTGAGTTTGCTATTAATAGTCATCAATTAGTGAAACATTTAGTTGTTTTTTAGATTTTATAAATAAATTTGTAGTTCTTCAGATATACATAAATAATCACCATTATTAATTTTTGTAATTCCAACAAAGCTGAATTCCGTAATAAACCTATTTTCCATTAACATTGATTTGAATATTAATCAAAAAAATTAATTGGATACCCGTCAACTTCTAGTTCCATATTGAGTTTATAAGTTAATTCTTCGTTATTGGAAAAGTCTAATAACTCTACTGGAACAGAAAAAACAATAACAAACTTACTTCCAATTTCAGTTGGAAGTTCTTTTGGATCACCGTCAATAATCGATGGAAACGCCCATCCTTCAATTGAATTTTCAACATAGAGGGAACTATCAATAATCTTTACATCACTTTTTTTAGGAATAATTAGTTCATAATTTATAATGCTAATGGTATTAAGTGTATATGGATCGTTCTTATTGACTTGATATTCGAACAATATTGGTTTTTCTTGCACAGTAGACAATTTTGTTTCATCGGTACATCCAATACCAATTAATAAGATACACATTGAAATAACAGTTATACCTTTTAAACGATATTTTCTCATATTGTTATCTACTTTATAATTGAGGATATTTCATAGTTTTACACGTTACAATTGCTAGTTCTTAAGGATTATATATCAAAATTCTGGATTTATATAGTTAAATCGACTTGAAACTTTACATCATATGTGACATCAAAAGCAAAACTTGATTAGATCAAATAAAGAAAATATACTTGCTTTTCCTGAAAATCAACCCATACTAGATTTTATTCAATAATCGTATTCTTTATTAACATGTTTTTTACCTTGGAGGATTGATAAAAGGATATTCAGTTAAAATGTAATTTGTATTTGAATGAATTTCATTAATTATTCTATCAAGATTAGGATCATCAAGTTTATTATGAACAAGGTTATACGTAAAAGAATCTTCTTGGTTATTCTCATTAAGCAGTTCAAACAAATTGCCATATACTTTCGCCAATTCTTCAATCTCCAAATCGGTCATTTCTGCTAGATTTTTTGAAATAGATTTCATAGTTAAAATAGCACATCTTAGTTCGTCAAATACGGTCTTCAATCTATCATCGTCTTTGTACGCTACAGCGGTTGCAATATCACTGTTTGTTTCATTCATCAAGAAATAAATGGTACCATCCATAAAATTCTTGAATTTTTCAGATTGTTCAGGTGTTTTCTTGGGATTACTCAAAAACTTCGCTATATAATGGTATGTATCTGTATATTGAAATAGTTTTGCTCTTACACCAAAGAATATTATAGAATCGTCGGTTGCTTCTTGATCGGCTTTTATCTCTTTATAGTTATTAAATAATATTATGTTAAAAGATATCGATACTAGCAGTACGATAATTAAAGCAACAACCAGTTTATTCCTTGGATTTGTCATAATAGTCACTCCTTTTTCATTATATTTTAGAAAGTATTTTTCTCTTCAATTGCATGATATTGTCAATAAATTCTTATCAGTCTCTTTTGCCATATTAACTTCTGTTTTAATTATACATTTTACATTAATTAAATACAAATATATTACATATTAAGAAAATCAAAGTAAAAAACACTAATAAAATGATTTTATCAGTGTTTTCATATTATTTCATAATGTAATTTTATTTTGGTACTTCTAATCGGTTAATGAAAAAATATATAGTTAAGAAAATAAAAAAACAGAAAAACTTTTTATTCATATGCTAATCGACTATCAGCAGGTATTTATTATTCTACAGTTCTTTGAGAATTTCTTCTTTCTTTTTCTGATACTCTTCGGATGTTAACAAGCCTTCATTTCTTAGACCATCAAGTTTTTTCAAGCGTCCTTCTATATTATCAGTGAGGTCTTCTGATTCTATAGTATATAGTGCAATACCCTTTTTTGTAAAAATATTG
>DAOURC010000119.1 GCA_030625285.1 Eubacteriales bacterium | reverse complement strand
TATATCTATTTTTTTATTGTACTCCTTTAACAACTCCATTAAAGATATCTGATTATGCTTATGTTTTGGAGACAGGTAAAATTGTGCACGAAGGCAATGCAAAGGAATTATTGAATAATGAAGAAATCAAAAATGCGTACTTAGGAGGATAAGAATGAAAAAATTATTATTATTAATTTTAGTTTTTGCAATGGTAATGGCAGGGTGTAGCGAAGCGGTAGCTAATGAGTCGGATAACGATGTTGTTGAAAGTGCTCAAGGTATATATGAAGACCGAATTGTTGTAGGAACATCGGGTGCACAGCAAGGACCACTTGCATTCATTGGAAAGCCATATTTTGATGGCATGAATGCATATTTTGACATGGTGAATGAAAACGGTGGAATTGAAGGAAAGAAAATCGAATTGATCATTCTTGAAGATGAGTTTAAACCTGAGACTTCATTAGCGAATGTACAAGAATTGGTTGAAGACGAGAAAGTATTTGCATTGGTTGGATTGTTTGGTACACCAGGAGTAAAAGCGAACATTCCAAACATTCAAGAAAAAGGTATCCCGGCTGTATATTTTGCTACTGGAGCAAGAGCGACAGCGGATGCCGGTGAAAACTTTTTCCCGGTGCAACCTAATTATGTGTATGAAGGAAAGTTGATGAGTCAATATGCGACAGAATACTTCAATGCTACAAAAATTGCAGTTGTATATCGTACGGATGATTTGGGGTTAGATGGATTACGAGGCGTTAAAGAGGGATTGATGGCTCAAGGTAAATCAGATTTATTGGTTGCTGAACTGAGTTTTGATGCTGGAACAACAGATTTTACTGCACAAGTAGCTAAAATTAAAGAAGCGGATGCCGACATAATCATCAATTATGCCTTAGCTGGTGGAGTTTCAAGTATGCTGAAAGAATTAGAAAAAATGGGAATGAGTGATATTCCACAAATTGTACCATATCCAAATGTATCAGATAGTTTTATCGTGTCAAATATGGAAGGTGCTCCTAATGCCATAGAGAACTTATACGGTTTAGGTTGGGTTGATATGACTAGAGATGCGGTTAATGATATGGTGGATGCTGTTACTGAATATTATCCTGAATCAGCTATTAATGCATATACTGTATCTGGTTGGATTGCAGCAGAAACATTTGTCAAAGGATTGGAATTGGCAATTGAAACAACAGATATTGATGAAATGACATGGAAAAAATATATAGAAGCAATGAATTCTTTTGAGTATACAGAAGGTATCATCCCGAGAATTGCATATTCGCCTGGCGTTCGTGAAGGTGTAACCAATATGGCGTTGGTAGAAGTAGAAGGTTCAACTTGGGAATTGAAAACTGATTATTTGGAATTTAAAAAATAGGAGATAAGATATGTTGAATATAGATATGGTAATAGAAAATTTAAAATACAATATATACGGTGAAGGTAAAGTAGTTGTTTTTATTCCGCCGGTTGGTTATAACGGTGATATTTGGAAGCATCAAATAGAAGAACTGAAAACTCGGTATAAAGTAATTGTAATTGATTTATATAATTCTGATTTTAGAAATCAGTTCACAATATTTTCTGTTGCCGATTCTATATTTGCATTGTTAAATAGGTTGGGAATAAAAAAAGCGACATTTGTAGGAGTAGGCATATCGGGCTATATAGCCCAAAAAATCTCTTTGATGTATCCAGACGGAACCGATGGATTGGTTTTAATGTCCACATCATATGGAGGAGCCAATATAGAGCCTATTGATCAAAGTATATTAAAATTACTATTTAAACATGTAAAATTCAATGAAGAATTCAATAAGCAATTAATAGAAATTGAAGCAAGTAGCGGAGATGAGAAATTGGTTGAAGAGTTATCAAGATATAGATCGAGTAAAGTAAATCAAAAAATATATGAAGAAATATTGCTTGAACTTGCAGCTTTTGACAATAAAAACAAAATTAGTGAAATTAGAGCAGAGACACTTATTGTATGTGGAGATGATAATAAATTGTTTTCGAAAGAGAATTCATTATTGATTAATGATAGAATTCTTCATTCAAAAATTGTTATTACTTCGGGTGGATATTTGAATTTTTTTACTCACCCTAAAAAAGTTAATAATATATTGATAAAATTTTTGGATGAAATTTACTGAAGGAGAAATAGCATATGCAAACAGTAGGAATTTTAGGAACAGGGATATATATTCCCGAGAAGCGCATGTCAGCATATGATATCGCTAAAGAGACAGATGGATTATGGACGGAAGAGAATATTGTAAAGAAGTTAGGAATAATTGAAAAATCTGTTCCCGGTGAATATGACGGGACACAGGAAATGGGAGCAATAGCTGCGTTGGATGCAATAAAAAATACCGGAATCGATCCTAAAGATATCGATTTGCTTATTAGTGTTGGAGAAGAATGGAAGGAATACCCTTTGACAACAACTGCAATTTATATTCAAGATCGTATAGGTGCCGAGAATGCATGGGGCATTGATTTGCAACAACGGTGCTCGACAACTGTTGCAGCTATAAAAATTGCAAAAGATATGATGATGAATGATTCGGATATCAATCTGGTTATGATAGCTGGAGGATATAGGAATGGTGATTTTGTAGATTATACAGATCCAAATATGAGTATGATGTTTAATCTGTCGGCTGGAGGAGGAGCTATAGTTTTAAAGAAAAACATGAAGGAAAATATTGTTTTGGGTTCTCATATGATAACTGATGGAACTATGGCAAGAGATGCAGGTGTTGTTTATGGTGGCACAGTCAATTTAATCAATAAAGATAATCTTGATATTGCATATAAATCCTTAAAACTGATAGAGGCAGATCACATGAAAGAGCGATTAAATGAAGTATCTATGAAAAATTGGTTTAATTGCATAGATTTAGCCTTAAAAAAATCGAACTTTGTACGCGAAGATATTGGTTATTTAGGCGTTTTACATTTTAAAAGAAGCATGCATGATCAAATGCTGGATTCATTGGGTTTAAAAGAAAATCAAACAATATATTTAGAAAACTATGGACATATGGGGCAAATTGACCAGATTCTATCTTTGCATTTAGCAAATGAACAAAATAAATTAATAGACGGAAAAGCAGTGGCGTTGATTGCTGCTGGAATTGGATATGCATGGTCAGCAGTAATTATTCGATGGGGCGAGGTGATATAATGTATCAAAAAATATTTAACAGCAAGAAAATTACAATTGATGAAGCGCTGGATATTGTAAAACCGAACGATGAAATAATAAGTGCCATGGCATCGGCAGAACCTAAGATGTTTTTTAAACATTTACATGAACGTTCAAATCGGTTAAAAAATGTCAATGTTATTAATTGTCTACCTATGGAGGCATATCCATATTATATGGAGGAGATCTATAAAGACTCTTTTTCGATGGAAGGGTGGTTTTATTCCGGAGCTATAAGAAAAGCTCATTTACATGGGAATATATCATATATTCCAAATCATCTTCATTTGGCAGGTGTAAAAAGGCTGGCTCTTAAAAGACCTGATGTTTTTGTAGGTACAGCTTCACCTATGGATAAGCATGGTTATTTATCTTTATCATTGAGTGCGACTTATGAACCTT
Organism: Eubacteriales bacterium; assembly: GCA_030625285.1. Lineage (GTDB taxonomy): Bacteria > Bacillota > Clostridia > Peptostreptococcales > Acidaminobacteraceae > DAOURC01. The sequence goes on along the minus strand of DAOURC010000119.1, from coordinate 257 downwards.
TGATGATAGAGAATGCAAAAACAGTAATTATTGAAGTCAATCCAAATATGCCGAGAACATTTGGAGATACGACAATTCATATTTCTCAAATTGATTATGTAGTTGATGTAGATTATCAAGTACCTGAAATCATTATCAATGAGCCAAATGAATTGGATATGAAAATTGGAAGAATAATCGCTGAATTGGTTGAAGACGGTTCAACTCTTCAATTAGGCATTGGAGGTATACCTAATGCAGTAACAAAAGCTTTAGTG
>DAOURC010000078.1 GCA_030625285.1 Eubacteriales bacterium | reverse complement strand
GTGATTCGCCAAAATAAGTTCAAGAACTCCTAGCTGTGTTTCCCTGACCAATTTTGATTTAGTATCGACAATCATCCCTTCGCTTACAGCAGTTGAACATGCAGTTACCAATTGATCCTCAGCTATTTGGACTAGACATATCCGACAATTCGCTTTCACAGTTTGATCAGGATGATTGCATAAAGTAGAAATTTTTATATGAGCTTTCTTTGCAGCCTCCAAAATTGTCGTTCCTTCAGGGACAATTACAACTTGTTTATCGATAGTGAGCTTGATATCACCCATGCTAATCCCTCCTCTTAAATATTTCTTGAGGACAATGTTCAATTGCACTTAGTAGTGCTGCAGGAGCCGATTGGCCTAACCCGCAAAAGGATGCATATTTCATGGTTTTAGCTATTTTTTCAATATTTATCGTATCCTCTTGTGAATATTTTCCTTCTCTTAATCTCGATAGAATATTTAATAGCTGTCTGTTTCCTTCTCTACATGGTGTACATTTCCCACAGCTTTCATGTTTGAAAAAGGCTTGCACTGCATCCAAATAATCTAATATATCATTATCAGAATCTACAACTATAATAGCTCCCGAGCCCATAGGTACTCCAATTCTATCTAAATCTTCATATGAAAATGGAGTATCGATATGCTTAGGCAAAATAAGCGGTCCAGAAACGCCTCCAATTTGTGCAAATTTAAATGAATTTCCATTTCTTATTCCTTCGCCGATATCGTAAATTATTTCTCTTATCGTCATTCCGAACGGAACTTCATACGCTCCAGGTTTATTGACATTTCCGCATAAACTAATCATTTTTGTTCCCGGGCTTTCCTGTGTCCCATATTTGATAAACTCCTTATACCCTTTTCGTATAACCGCTGAAATTGTAGAAAAAGTGGCAACATTGTTCACCAACGTCGGTTTTAAAAACAATCCCTTTTCCAAAGTATACGGAGGTTTGATTCTCGGTCTTCCTGGTTTTCCTTCTATGGATTCAATAAGCGAAGTCTCTTCACCGCAGATGTATGCTCCTGCTCCCAAGAATATGCTGATGTCGAACGACAACTCGGTTTTCAATATCCTGTCTCCCAGAAGATTTAGGCTTCTCATATGGTTTAATGCTTCCTTTAGGTCATCTATCATATACTTGTATTCTTCTCTCAAATATAAAATACCCTGTGACGCATTTATTGCGAAAGCCGCAATAAGCATTCCCTCGAATACACCATATGGGTCATGCAGTAATAACTCTCTATCTTTAAATGTACCAGGCTCTCCTTCATCTGCGTTGCATATTATATACTTTTCTTTATCACGATGCTCTGCAGATTGCATCAACTTCTTACCGGTTGGATATTTTGCTCCACCTCTTCCTTTTAATCCCGATAGAACAATTTCTTGAATTACTTCTTCTTTCTCCATTTTGATCGCTCGCTGAAATCCTTGAAAACCACTACCCAAATCAGGAGACGATTCATTAAAATTTTCAGTTATGAAACTAATGGTTTTTTTCATAATTCTACCTCCTATGGGATTCTATAATTTCCTTCAAAGATTTTTTATCCAAATTCCCATATGTTTTTCCATTGATCCGCATCGCCGGTGAAATATCACAAGCTCCAAAGCAAGGTGAATACTCCAATGAAAATTTTTTATCTCGAGTTGTATCCCCCATTTTTATAGATAAAAGAGATTCAAGCAACTTTACAATTTCAGTATTGTTGTTGACTCTACAAACCGTACTGTCGCACACTTTAATAATATTTTCTCCTCTAGGTGTTTCTGAGAACTCTGCATAAAATGAAATAACTTCATAAACTTCACTTTCTTTTAATTGCATATATTTTGCTAAATATTGACTGACTTCTTGCGGAATATAATTATATTTATTTAGTTTTTGTATTTTTTTCAGTACAGGTATAAGACATTCTCTGTCTTTACCGTATTTTTCGACAACGTCTTGAATATTTGTTGTTAATAATTCATCCATAGTAACCTCCTACGCGTTTTTGGTTTACCTAATTGTATATACCCATTTAGTTATAGCTTTAACAAAATTTTCACAATGTATTATCGTCGCGTCAAAAAAAATTAACAGGACGCATTTCTGCGTCCTATTATTCACACAACTAAAAAAACTCACATAAAGTGAGTTATTCTACAAATGCAAAAATATGATCTACATTTCGATAGTAATCTCCATAATTTAAACCATAACCTACAATAAATTTATCCGGTATTACAAATCCTGTATAATCAGCGGTAAATTCAACGGTTCTTCTTGAAGGCTTATCTAAAAGCGTACATGTTTTTAGACTTTTAGGGTTTCTAGATAATAACAGTTCATATATGTTTTTCATAGTATTGCCGGAATCTATGATATCATCGACAATCAACACATCATATTCAGATATATCTATATCTACATCTTTAATAACTTTAACCTTTCCAGAAGACTCATGCCCATGTCCATAACTTGAAGTTATCATGAATTCAATAACTAACGGCAAGTCGATATTTCTGATTAAATCCGCAGTAAAAATAAAACTTCCTTTTAGCAGCGATATAATCACAATTTTTTTTCCTTTATAATCCTCAGTAATGAGTTTTCCCATTTCAATAACTTTCACATTGATTTCATCTTTAGTCAATAAAATTTCCCTATTCATCTTTGTAATATCCATTTGCTAGCCTCCAAAATAAAATGTTAAGATTATTCTATCATATTTTTTTAAAATTTTCCTCTTAATGATTTTAGATTAATATTAATTTCTTCTAATAATTTAATGATTTTATTAAAGCTATATTGAAAAGACGTCAAAATAACCAAAAGCACTACAGTAATTATAATTGTATAATACATGCTAGTTCACCTCATGAGTTATCAATTTTCTATCGCCGATAGAATCCAAATCGATATCGTCTTTTAAATCAATTGGAATAGTCACTATATCGACATTTCCATCGCTGACAAACACTTCATCAGGATGGGCATCCAAATAATCCATCCAATAGTCAAATTGAAATTGTCCAGTTCCATTTTGAACTCTATTGATTTTCAGCGGATCGAATTTCTTTGAGAATATTGATACTTCTGGTTTCCAGCCGACTTTCAACGCAGAATAACCTAAATCATCAATAATCGAAACATCCTTTGGATATGTTCCAAACGGAATCGCTAAAATTTTTACAAGTTCCACCTGATATTTATTTAAATAATATGATTCATTGCTAACGATGGATTCCACCACTTCTTCCTTATTTTTTGCTGAAGAAAGGTCATTGTGCATCAATGTGTGATTACATAATAAAAGTCCATTTTCATTCATAAAAGCAATTTTCTCTTCCACATATTCACTCTGAGCAAACGGCACATTACCATTTAGAAAAAATGCGGCCTCAAAACCGAAATCGGGATTTTCCAAATAGAATTCATACATGATTCCCACTGCACTCTCTTTGTCGATTATATGATTTCCATCATCGTCTTTCACTATTTTATAATTAGATATGTCACCATCGTCGAATGTAAAAACAACAGGATGCTTCCCCGATGGAATATCGATTATTCCATCTAAATAATCCTTGAAATCAATTAAAACATAATCATTTTCATATAATCTTTTTAAATTGTTTCGAAACTCAGTTGGCGAAATATCATACATGTTATCGCTCTCTTTGATTCTATGATAAATAAGAACAGGAACATAGCCGAGTTCATTTGCATTTGCATTGACAATTTCTTCAGTTTCTTCAATATATATTTCTGGATAATCATTTACATACAAACTAGATTGTAGTTCTTGAAGCGACATAATTTCATGATTATCTACCGGATTAATCAACAATAAGCACATCATATAAAATACATTAATTATCATCATCTTTATAACCTCTCCTTACCAATTGGGCAATTACTAATACATATACCACAAACAGATCCTCTACCTATCAATTCATAGTTATCCTTCATGTGATTTGAACATGCAATCACATCTACAATATCCTCTCTATTCATTTTTACAGTCCAATTTGCTCCTAACAGTGCATAAGTCGGACATTTTTGTACACAAATATCACACTCCCCGCAATAAGACTCATTATACGGTTTATCATATTTTACTTTCATATCAGTCAGTACAGTTCCAAGTCTAATTCTAGGCCCATATTCAGGTGTAATAATCGATGCGTTTTTACCTATCCATCCAACACCTGCTCTAGTTGCTGCCATCCTATGGGAGAACAGCCCGTTATAAGGCTTATTTCCTTCTATATTGATAGATTGACTAGCTGCGATTGGTATTGCTCTATAACCCTCTCTTTGAAGCGTGATGACGATTTTTAATGCAATATCATCAATCAATCTATTTACCGAGCGATACAAATGAAAATACTCATGAGTTGGTCCCTCTTTTACTTCATCCATTACACTATCACTTAATCTAACAACAAAAGAAATTGCAGTTGTAAGGTCAGAATATTTGTCTATGACATGTGAACTTACATCTCCAAATCCAATCTTATCAGCTCCGTTCGATAATGCAAGCTGCTTTATCAATTTCTTCATAATAATATTTCCTTTCAAAAAACTTCAGTGAATATCATTTAATTTCTCCAAGAATATGATATACTTTTACGGTAATTACATTATAACATAGTGGAGGAGAAATTAATGTTTATCAATACTGCTAATAAAGAAACAATTGATCGATTAGCCATTCTTCTCGTTCTTGACACATTTAAATATCCTGTTCAAAAAAAAGAACTTGTCGATTTC
>DAOURC010000183.1 GCA_030625285.1 Eubacteriales bacterium | reverse complement strand
TGGTATTCGTTAAATTATCATGTTTAAAACTCTTTTGATCTTTCTTTATTTCATCTACAACAGAGATGGTGTATGTCTTCATTTTTCTAATAAATGTATCTCTCTTTAGGGTTCCCTTTTCTATCGCCCTTAGATCTTGTTCCCACTCAGCAGTTAATAGAGGACTCTTTAAATCCTTCGGTACAAGTTTCAATAGTTGGTTGCCTTTTTTAGTCAACTTGATGGCCTTGCCTTTTTTCTCCATAAGCTTTGTTTGAAATAATTTTTCAATTATTTCCGCTCTAGTTGCCACTGTACCAAGTCCACCTGTTTCAGTTAAAATTTTCTTTAGTTTCTTTTCATCGTCACTTATATATTTCGAAGGATTTTCCATAGCACCAAGCAATGAAGCTTCATTGAAATATTCAGGTGGTTTAGTTTCACCACTTGTTTTTTTATGATCTCTAACATTCAAGTGCTGACGCGCTTTGACATTAGGAATTTTTATTTTTTCCTCGTTTTCTATATAAATAGATTTAAATCCTAAATTAGTTACATTTTTGAATGACGTTTCAAACAAATACGAATCTATGGAAAGTGAAATTTTAGTTTCCTCATATTCGCTAGGCGGCATAAGGACTTCTAAAAATCGTTGAACAACCAATTCATAAATTCTTCTTTCATCAAAACTTAGATCATTTCCTCTTACACTCTCTTCTGTAGGAATAATAGCATGATGATCTGATACTTTAGTTCCATCGACAAAATGTTTTGTAATTTTAAGAGGTTGTCTTAGAATTGAAAAAGCAATCTTTCTATAATTACTAATATTTATCGCTTTTAGTCTTTCGTTTAAAGTACCCACTATGTCCTCTGTTAAATGTCTCGAATCCGTTCGAGGATAAGTCAATGCCTTATGAGTCTCATAAAGCTTTTGCATAATAGAGAGTGTCAATTTTGGTGAATAACCGAAACGTGTATATGCGTCTCTTTGAAGAGTTGTCAGATCGTAAAGTTTATCGGGATATTGTTTTTTACTTTTCTTTTCAACGCTTAAAACCAAAGCTTCTTTTCCTTTAATATCAGAAATGATTTTATTTACTTCATTTTCATCAAAGAATCTTGATTCTCCATTTTTAGATTTTAAAACAAAATCTAAATCATCGACAAATATCTTCAATCCATAAAACGATTTAGGTTTGAATTTTCTAATCGTTTCTTCTCTATCAGAAATAAGCGCCAGCGTCGGAGTTTGAACTCTTCCCAAACTAAGCTGAGCATTGTATTTTGTCGTTAATGCTCTAGTTCCATTGATGCCGACAAGCCAATCGCTCTCTGCCCTCGCCGTTGCCGCATGAAAAAGATTCTCATACTCTTTGCCGGGCTTCAAATTCTTGAATCCTTCTCTAATCGCCTTGTCAGTTACAGAAGAAATCCAAAGTCTTTTTATAGTTTTCTTTATATGGGCTTTTTCAATAACCCATCTCGCAACCAATTCTCCTTCGCGACCCGCATCTGTAGCGATAACAATTTCATTTACATCATTTCTTTGCATCAAATTTTTCACTATGCTATATTGTTTCCCCGATTGCCTAATAACTACAGTTTTCAATCTATCCGGTAATATAGGTAAATCCTCCAAAACCCAATGTTTAAATTTTTCATCATACACTTCAGGATCTCCCAATGTCACCAAATGACCAAATGCCCATGTAACAATAGTGTCCTTGCCTTCGAAATATCCATTGTTTTTATTGTTGCAATTCAGTACTCTTGCAATCTCTTTCCCCACTGAAGGTTTTTCTGCTAAAACTAGTCTTTTACTCATATATAAATCCTCTCTATATAGCGATAAACAGAGTTCTTCCATCAGAACAAATCATTACCTATCTGATGGTTAGAAATCGTTATCCAGGGGCTGTTGAATTCTCATCTCCATCCAATATAAAAATGGAGTCTTAGAATTCTTAGTCATCGGATAAAACATCACAATTATTATCATATTAAAAATCATTTAACACTATTATATCATTCATTACTTATTATTCATAAAAAACTGCTCTAGTTGATTTATCATATATCTTAATATATTCTATTCATGAGGTGATATTCGTGGCAAAATCGCTAAGTGAAATGACAAATGAAGAACTTTGGGAATTGTTTCCCATTATAATAGAAAAATATAATCCAATATGGAAAAAGAATTATTCAAATGAAAAATCACTAATAGAAAAAACTATCGGTATAAATAACATTGTAAAAATAAATCACTACGGCAGTACGTCTGTACCGAATTTGCTCGCTAAACCTACTATTGATATTCTTCTTGAAATAACAGATGACACCGATACCGAAAAACTAATATCGGATATGCAATCAGTAGGTTACGTATACACTCCTCAGCCAGATAATCCGCCTCCGCACATAATGTTGATGAAGGGTTATACACCTGATGGATTTATAGGTCAAGCATTTCATATTCATGTTAGATATTCTGGAGATTGGGATGAACTTTACTTCAGGGATTATCTACTCGTTCATCCAGAGACTGCTATAGAATACGGAGAGCTAAAATTAAAACTGCAGAAAAAATATGAACACAATAGAAATGGATATACTGATGCAAAATCTGATTTTATTTGCCGCATTACTTCATTAGCTAGAAAACAACTCAAAAAAAACAATAATTCAAAGGTATAATCTCATCATTGAGAATACGCCTTTGAATTAAATTTGCTACAATTTCAACTTCATTAAATCTACACTGGTTTCACGGTTTATTTGACCTAATCAATACATTTAGAATAAATTTGATCAAAATACATAACATCTTCATATTTTTCATATCTTGTTCCAGCTAATTCAAATGATTGTTTT
>DAOURC010000009.1 GCA_030625285.1 Eubacteriales bacterium | reverse complement strand
TCTGCAATTTGTTGGCGATTGGTATCAATGCCATGTTTGCAAAAAAAGCTCCATAAAAAGTCGTAATCAAAGCTGTAGCCATACCTATACCAATAGCGCTGGCATCGGTAAGGTCACTCAGCATTGTTATCAAACCAATCAATGTTCCAATCATACCAAAGGCTGGCGCAAGATCTCCCCAAGATTTAAAAATACTATGACCCATAGAGTGCCTTCTCTCAATAGCTCCTATTTCCAATTCCATAATCTGCTTGATATTTTCTGGCTCGATACCATCAACTACCATTTGTAAACCTTTAACTAAGAATTCATCCTCCATAGTAGTAAGTTCGTCTTCTAATGATAAAAGTCCTTCTGAACGAGCTTTTCTAGAAAGATCTGAAACCATGGTCACAAGCTCTACTCTATTATCCAGCGGATGCACAAAAGCCTGTTTTAAAATTGTTGGTGTTTGTTTTAAAACTTTAAATGGAAAACTCGCCAGCAGCGCCATAAAAGAGCCAACCATAGTTATGATTAGAGATGATACACTCCAAAACATCATTAGACTGCCGCCCATTGCCATTGCCATAATTATTAGTGAGGTTCCAACGAAGATAGCGACAATAGGAACAATATCAATTTTTTTCATTAGCTACCTCCATCCAACTTGTTTTTTAAATTCAATAATTCTTTCTATTATTTCATCAGGAGTCTCTTTTACACGTATCACTTTTCCATCTACCAATGTGATTAACGTATCAGACAAAACCTGCATTTTTTCCATTCTATCAATATTCAAATAAAAAATTTCATCGTGCAGTGAAGTTAATTCAATCATAATTTTTCACCCTTCTTACTTTTATAAGGGTGGGCTAAAAGCCCAACCCTTATATTATTTATCCGATGACTAAGAATTCTACAGCCTCTGGATTATGCTTTCTAAGCTTCAGCTAGAACACAACTCCTTCTGAAGCCAAGAAATTCATTTATCTCTTAAGATTCAAAAGTTGCTGAAGCATCTCGTCCGATGTACTGATAGTTTTAGAATTAGCCTGATATGCTCTACTTGTAATAATCATCTCAGTAAATTCATTGGCAAGGTCGACATTCGACATCTCGCTCACACCTTGTCTTATGGTTCCAAATCCACCTTGGCTCGCTATCCCGATTTCAGTAGTTCCAGAGTTTCGCGTTTCTCTATACGTGTTTCCACCTAATTTTTCAAGACCACCTGGATTTTTGAATTTAGCAATCCCAAGTTGCCCGAGTTTATATACATTTCCATCGTTATAGATACCTTGAACGAGGCCTGTTCCATCTATCGAGAAAGTTTCTAAACTAAGCTCATTTCCACCAACTGTAATCGAGTTGGGAATTGTAATTGTTGTAAGCGCTCCATAATCAGAATCGTTTGCTGGAATCGTAACGTCATCATAAGCTCCATTCGGAGCGTATCCTAGAACTCTTAAGCCTTCTGCATTTACAAGGTTTCCTTCAAAATCTGTAAAAAAAGCTCCGTCACGTGTGAGTCTTCTAATATCTCCAGCAGTATCTTGAGATACAATGAAAAACCCTTCGTTCTCTATTGCGAAGTCTAAATCTCTACCTGTCGGTTGCAATGCTCCACCGCTCATAACTGTATCTATAGATGCAACAGAAACCCCCAAACCTACTTGTTTCGGGTTGATTCCACCACGTCCTGTAGCTGAAGGCGATTGTGCGTTTGACAAAGTCTGTGAAAACAGATCTTGAAATCCCGCTCTACCAGCTTTAAAAGCCGTTGTATTGACATTGGCGATATTATTACCGATGACATCCATTTTCGTTTGATTGCTTCTCATTCCACTAACGCCTGAATATAATGATCTTAACATATTTAATTCCTCCTAATTTTTCATGAAAGTGTGCACCTTATCAATCAGTCAAAGGTACTAGGCTTCCTCATGGAGGTCCAGCCTATTTTATTCTTCTATAATCACCGCACTGTCTATATTCGTAAAAACATTTTCCTTTGTCTCTTTTTGATCGACAGCTGTAATCAATGTTCTGTTTCTAACGCTTGCAATAAAAGCTAAGTCTTTATACAAAAGCAAAGATTCTTTTCCGCCTTTTTCTTCAGCCTTTTGCATTCCTCTACTTAAAGCATTCATGTCCGCTTCACTTAGTTCAATGTTTCTCTGCTTAAGTCTCTGCCTTGCATGCGCAGAAAGTTTAATCTCGTTTTTGTCAGTTATTTCTTGTTGATATATCTGGCTAAATCTCTCAGCATTACGGTTGATTTTTTGCTTGTTCAAATTTTGGCTTGATTGTCCAACCTGTTTGATGTTTTGATTATTGATTCTGTTTGTCATTCTATCACTTCCTCACTGCTTTCAACTGGAACAACTTCTTCTTCATCTTCTAAAGTCAAAATATTGCTAGCATCGTACTCCTGCCCACCAACCATGACTTTTAGCATAGAATCGACTAGTTTGACCTTATCGACTACACCACTTACCATCTGATTGTCAAAAGCTATATTTACCATTTTGCCTATCAATAATGTTCCATAAAGTAAATTCTGATTGCCTTTCAGTTCGTTTAAGCTGGTATTTAAATTTTCCATCTGTTCTAATGAAGAAAACTGTGCAAGTTGTGCCACGTATGCTGAATTATCTCCACCTTCCATAGGGTCTTGGAACTGAAGTTGCGCAGCTAAAATTTTTAAAAATTCGTCTTTTCCCAAGTCGCCTCCAGCATTTTTTTTCACTGTCGTATCCGCAACCGTTTGATTGGTAATGCTGCTTATATCCATTTGTTTTCACCTCCTATGCAAATAAATTCAATCCTTTTTCATCATTTTGCACTTCGTAATCTTCTTGACTAGTTTCATTATAATGATAATCTACAAACTTAGGTTCATACTTATTTTGATGAGAATCCATATTTTGATTGTTTGAAAATTCTCCATCGGAAGACTGACTAGAAACCGTTACTTGAAAATCTTTAATAAAGATATTTTGCTCTTTCAAGACTTCTTTTACAGGTAGAACCAATTGTTCAATCTGATTTTTTATCTCAGCGTTTAAAACCTTGATTTCTCCTTTAATTTTTCCATCTTCCATTTTAAGCTCAATTTCTACATTGCCTAGCTCCGCAGGTTTCAGCATAATCTTGACTTTTGATACGCCGTTTGTCTGAGCTTCTTTAATGCTCTCGACCATGGCTTCTCTTACTTCTTGATTATTCTCAATGGCTTTAGCTTGATTTGATATACTAGCCTTATTGCCCTGTGCTTTTGATACCAACGAACTCTCTGGTTTTATCATTTTGTCATCTTCAATCTCTAGATCTGTAGGCTTTCTTTTACCACTGCTCTCTACTGCTTTTTCAAGTTCATTAGGTTTTGTAGTGGCCGTATCCTTATTATCTGTCTTTGTCAATTTACCGTCTTCAATCTTAAAGCTTACAGGTTTTCTTTTATCATTGTTTTTCACCGCTTTTTCAAGTCCTGTTTCCTTATTCTCCGTCTTTACCAGTTTGCCGTCTTCAATCTTGAAGCTAACAGATTTTCTTTTATCATTGTTTTCTACCGCTTTTTTTAAACCCACAACTTTCTCAACATCTTTATCTTGAACACTACTCTCCTTGACAATTTCATTTGTTTCAATTACATCATCTTTAAACTTGATCTTAAGCATATTTTTGTAGCTTTGAGGAGTAAATTCAATATCTTTTTGTTCAGTTGAAGCGACTATTTCCTTAACATTCAAATCTGCTTGAATGTCAGTAACAAGTTTTCCTGCGGCATTTGTTTTTGACAATCCTACTTTAGTATCGTTTGGATAAAATCTATCGCTCTCTCTAGGCATTTTCAAATCGTTATTGTTGTTCGATGATTTGAAATCGCTGATTGTCAATTTGTCTTTTGCTCTATTCTCATTTATCAAAAGCATCTTCAGCTCTTTAATATCACCATTTAGAGGTAGTTCAGCAGATAATTGATTCTCTTCAACAAGATTTTCAAACCCCATAGACATTCCTAGCAGATCAGCTAAAACATTTTGAAAATCTACATCGTTTGATTCACCGTTTGTTTTTATACTGATTTTTTCAAGATTTCCTGTCTCTACTTTCTTACTATTCAGTTGTATCATATTTGTACTCACTTTTTCACCTCCCTCTCATTTTCATATTATATCTATTGACATTTCCTTCTGTTGAAAGAAACAATAGCAAGTTCATCGAGCATCAGCTCTTCATTCTTTTTCATTTCCAAATTTATAGTTTCAACATATCTTTCTTTATGTTTCTCAATCACTTTTCTATCCATTTGAGCTTTAATGTATTCTTTTTTCTTTCCTTCATAATCTCTTTCAGCTTGCTCAACAGTTCTTTTTTGTTCGTCTAATTCAAACCTTAATTTTTCTAAATACAAATAACATGATTTCTGATTTCTAATATTTGAAATTTTCTCACTATTCATTTTATAAACAGTGTCGTCGATATCCGATGTCATCTTTTTCTCAGTCTCTACGTTTTCAAGATACTGATTAAGTAATAACGACATCTCATTTAGTTTTTCTTCTTCTTTATCATGTCTAATTTTAAGAATGCTTTCCAATGAATACTTCTTGTTTTTCATTTTTTATCTCCTAAAAAATATTTTTCATCATATTTAGTGTTCCTTCGAAAGTAGACATATCTTCATTTTCTTGTTGTAAAAAATCAATTATCGAATCATGCACTTTCAACGCTTCGTCAATCTTAGGATTTGATCCTTTGACATAAGCTCCTACATTTATCAAATCTTCTGATTCTTCGTACACCGCTAAATTATCTCTTATCTTTGCGGCGATATTGTACTGCTCTTCATTTACTATCTGTTTCATAAGACGACTGATACTGCTTTGTACATCTATTGCAGGGAAATGATTCTTACTGGCCAGTTTTCTTGATAAAACAATGTGACCGTCAAGTATTCCTCTTACTGCATCAGTAATCGGTTCATTCATGTCATCACCTTCTACCAAAACTGTGTAAAAGGCTGTTATTGAACCTTTTTCTGACGTTCCAGATCTCTCTAGCAATTTCGGCAACCTTGCAAAAACAGATGGAGTATATCCTTTAGATGCCGGCGGTTCTCCAATAGCCAGTCCGATTTCTCTTTCTGCCATCGCAAATCTTGTAACAGAGTCCATCATAAACATCACTTTTAATCCTTGATCTCTAAAGTACTCTGCAATTGCCGTTGCCACAAAAGCACCTTTTGACCTTATCAAAGCTGGTTGATCTGATGTAGCAATCAATACAACCGATTTTTTTAACCCTTCTTCACCAAGATCTTTATTTATTACATTAAGGAGTTCTCTATTTCTCTCTCCGATAAGTGCTATTACATTTACATCCGCATCAGACGATCTCGATATTTTACCCATAAGTGTACTTTTACCGATACCACTTCCAGCAAAAATTCCAAGTCTTTGGCCTTCTCCACAAGTCAGCATTCCATCAATGGAACGAACACCCGTCGTCATAATATTTTCTATAGGTTTTCTAGTCAGTGGATTTGGCGGTTTTTGATAAATGCTAACTGTCTCTTCTAGCTCGATAACTTCTCCAGAAATCGGTCTGCCCAATCCATCAACAATTTTTCCCAATAACCCTTTTCCAACTTTTATCGTCAATGAATGTCCAAGTGGATATACTAAACTGCCAGGACCAATGCCTGTCAATTCACCAAGTGGCATCAACAAGCTGATTTCTCCTTTAAAACCTACAACCTCTGCTAGGACTTTCTCGTTGTCACCTATAGCAATTTCACAAGCTTCGCCGATAAAACTTTTAATTCCTTCAACTTGTATTGTAAGTCCGATGATTTGAGTAACTTTTCCTATGGTCTTATATAATTTTTTATCATTTATCGCTTTTTCAAAACGATCGAATGGGATTCTTTTACTCATTTAATCTCTCGCTTCAAGTAATATTGACTTAATGACATCTAATTGACTATCGATTGTTGCATCGATTATTTGTTTATCTGTTTCGATAATGCATCCATTGTCTTTCAAAGAAGCGTCTTTTAATATTGTAAAATACGCATCGGGACAGATATCTTTAAAGTTTGAAATATTGTCCTCGATAATACTTTGATGCTCAGGTAATACTTTTATAATGATGTGTCTTAAGTTTCGAACTTCATAAAGAGCTGCTTTTGTGATTCCCACAATAATACTATCGTCAAGTTCCACTTCTTTTTTAATGATTTCTTCAGCAATTTTTAAAGATAATTCAATTATTTTCTCTTGTGAATCCAAGATGATTTTTTTTGACTCTTCAAATGCATCGCTTAACGTCTCTTTTGCCTCTTCAATAATATGTTTACTCTCTCGCTCGCTTGCTAAAATTCCATCTTTATAACCTTCATCATATCCATCTTTCTTTCCTATTATCATTCCTTCTAAATAGGCTTCATTTTTCTTTTCTTCAATGACTATATCAGCATCAGCAATAGCTTTATTATAAACTTCATTTTCTTTATCTTTTGCTACTTCTACGATTCTATTTGCTTCTTCTTTCGCTTTTTTGAATAGGGAATTTGCTTGATTGGAAGAAAAACCAATCCTATCTATGTACTTATTGTCTTTAAGAGGAATTTCTTTCTCTTCTATTTCATAAGAGATTTCTTGATTTTTGTAGATTTTATAAGACGACTGCATCTTCTCCTCCTCTAGTTATAAATATTTCACCGACTTCTTCTAGTCTTCTGATAACACTTACAATCTTATGCTGAGCTTCCTCGACAACGGTCAATCTAACAGGTCCTAGGAATTCGATATCTTCTTTCAATGTCTCTGCAGCTCGTTTAGACAGATTTGTAAATATTGCATCAGTAACAGCATCTGAAGCACCTTTCATCGCCACAACAAGATCATTATTGTCGATTTCTCTAAGTACTCTTTGGATAGATGCATCGTCAAGAGTAATGACATCCTCGAATATAAACATGTTAAGTTTAATTTTTTCAGCTAAATCATGATCTCTATCATCCAATTGCTGCATAATATTTTTCTCGGTAGGTCTATTGACTGAATTTAATATTCCTACTAAAGTATCCACACCGCCATATGCTTCGAAATTACTATCGACTACATTCGACAGCTTCTCATCTAATACTTTTTCAACTCTCTTTATAACAAGAGGTGACGTTTTACTCATAGTTGCAATTCTAAAAGCGACATCAGACTGAAGTTCGTCGGGTATGCTAGAAAGAATCGAACCCGCTTTTTCCGGTTGAAGAAAACAAAGAATAAGCGCAATCGTCTGAGGATGTTCTGTAATAATCGTCTTGAGAAGCTGCACTGGGTCTGATCTTCTTGCCAAAGTAAACGGTTTTCTTGTCAAAGCCATCATTGAAGATGTCTCGATAATATCTTGTGCCCTTTGAGAGCCCAAAGCTTTAGTAAGCACATCCCTCGCATAATCGACTCCACCCTCCATGAAATAATCGAATTTGTCATTCATATCTATAAACTCATTTAATACGAGTTCTCTCATCTCGGGTTCGACTTTTGTTATATTTGATATTTCGTAAGTCACTTGCTCTATCATTTTTTCAGGCAAAAGCTTCATAACCTTTGCAGAATGCTCTGGACCTAACGTAATAAAAAAGATAGCTGCTTTTTCAACTCCTGTTAATTCATGTGTAGTTCGGCTTCTTGCCATACTCTATCCCTCATCTTTCAACATCCAAGTTTTTACAAGATCTGCTAGTTTTTCAGGATTTTCATCTGCATAATCCTTTACACCTCTCTCGATATCTTTTTCTTGAAAAGGTTTGATATGAGAAAGTTCTGATGATTGCTGTTCTAATTCACTTATTGGAATCGGCTGCATTGTATCAATAAAATTTTGATTATTTTTGGAACCTCTAACGATCCTAATTACAATCAAAATAATTAAAATAAATAGAATGCTTCCTCCAGCAACGCTGCCGTAAAACATATATTTTTTCTTGGATTCTTGTTCTTTTAAATATTCTTCTTGAGCAATATTAAACTCGTTGATAGCATTTTCTTCATAAGTTTTATCGAAATTTATTCCTTCTACGCTTACTATGTCTCCTCTGTTTTCATCAATTCCTATAGCGGCCGCTACTATGTTTCTAATAGAGGTCTTGTGAACTTCAGATAAGTCTCCATCATAAATAATCGATGTGGATAGACTTATTACTTCACCTGGAGCTTTAATCCGATACGTCCTCGTCTCGCCGATTTCATAATTCCTTACAGTTTCAAAATTACTGACAGATGAATTATTCATAGCCTCCTCAGTGTTGCTGATGTAATATTCAATATTGTTGTCAACAGGGCTCGAACTATCGATAGCATCGCCATTGGATGTATTTTTAACAATGCTGTCTTGTTGAGATCTAAGTATGCCGTCTTTGTCATATTCTATAATTGTAAGTTCTTCAGAATTCAAATCTAATTTCGCATTTACATTTACAAGTACTTTTCCTTTACCAAATGTAAGTTCCAGCATTTTTTGAAGTTCATCTTCGAGTTTTGATTCGAATTGTTGTTTTATAGTAATTGAATCTATAGCAGATTGTCCAATTGTCATTGAATCTGAATTAGAATATATATTTTCACTTAATAAATTTGCTTTAGTATCAATTACGCTTATGTTTTCCGGTGGTACATTTTTTACAGCGCTGGAAATGAGTGCTACAATACCTTTTACACGATCGGATGAAAATTGCATAATGGGATTTAGCTCTATGACTACCGTTGCACTTCCAGGAGTTACTTCTCTTGAGAATAAAGTCTCTTCAGTCAGCGCTAAATGCACTCTAGCATATTTTACTTCATCCAAACTCATGATCGACCTTGCAAGTTCTCCTTCAAGAGCTCTTTGATACATGATTTTTCTATCTTCATCAGTTATCGCAAAACTGGCATTGTCAAAAATTTCATAACCCACACCAATCTCCGGCAACAAATCATTCATAGCGAGTTCAAGACGAATCTTGTTTATATCTTTATCAGAAACAACAATGGTGCTCCCATCGTTTTCCAATCTATAATTTGTGATTTTCATTTCATCGAGTTTACTCACGATATTTGCCGATTCCTTCATACCCAGGCCGGAAAACAATTGAGTGTATGTAGTATGCCCTATGAATATGTAATATATGGAAAATGCTAATATCATTGTCAAAAGAAAAGCAACAATGCCTATTCTTTTTCCTCGATTTATACCTTTCCACACTTTTATCACTCTATTTTCCGATTTGTTCGATTCAGTCATATGCGCTCCTTGTGATTAATATTTTCCAACAAAAAAGCTGTATAAAAATACACAGCTCTTTGCTTCCTTTTCGGTAGCCCAGCCATCTAATTTAGATCTGAAACTTTGCGTCCCATTTTCACAAATGGTTTGCCTTTTCGTAGATTAAATATTATATTTGCATTCGTATCAATTCTTGATAAGCCTCGATAACTTTATTTCGCACTTGAACTGTAAGTTCCAACGCTAATCTTGCTTCTTCGGCTTTAATCATCACTTCGTGTACATTTTCAGTTTCACCAAGGATTAAATCTTCTGTACTTTTATCTGAAACAACTTGTAATTCGTTTACGTCACTTAAATAATTTTTCATTACTGAAGAAAAATCAATCGACTTTGATTCCCCATCAAGCTGTTTATTAACCAAGTTCATATATTGAGATACTGAATTAATTTCCATAATCTAACACTCCATTCATGACGCTGTGAACTATCGTTCAACTATCATTTTATGTCCTAACAGAAATTCTATGATTTCGTCGTAGGTCAACCGCAACGTAGAAAGAAATTTATAATTTCGTTTTCGAGACTGCGTATTATCTACCTATTTCTAGCGCTTTTAAAAACATGCTTTTACTTGCATTTAAAGCAGTGACATTTGCTTCATATGACCTCGTTGCTATGATTAAATCCGCCATCTCGTTTAAAATATCTACATTCGGCATCATCACAAATCCTTCTTCGTCTGCATCTGGGTGATTAGGATCATAAACTCTTTTTAGCGGTGTTGTATCCTCTACAATTCCTGCAACTTCAACTCCACCGAGTTTATTATTATTTATAGAATTATCTAAGTTTTCTTTGAAAACTGCAATTTTTCTTTTATAAGGACCACCGTCTTCGGTTCGCGTAGTGTTGACATTGGCTATATTTGATGCAATAATATCCATTCTAAGTCTCTCAGCGGATAATCCGGTAGCGGCTATAGATATCGAACTAAATAGTTTCATACCTAACGTCTCCCTTCATTTATGATATATCTCAAATTTGAATATTTCTTTGATGTCTGTTGAACTATCGTATTATATATAAGTTGATTTTTAGCGAGATTAACCATCTCGATATCAATATCAACGCTATTTCCGTCACTTTTTACGGAAGTTGAAGTATCTTCCACAATGGAAGGATTGATTTTTCTAATAGATTCACTTCCGCCAATATGCTTTTCGTTGGTTGTAGTTAAACCCTTCATATCATCTGATCCAATTGCTTTTTTGAGTTCGTCTTCAAAAAGTACTCTTTTTGCCTTGTAATCTTTAGTATTTATGTTTGCGATATTATTTGTAATTGTCTGCTGTCTCATCGAAGACGCATCCAAGGCTTTTTTCAATACTTCTAGATTTTTATCTGCGAAAAGATTTACATTTATCCCCATGAAAACACTCCCATTACACTTAATAACAATATAATAATACTAATTAGGTATACTATTCAAGTGTTATTTTTTTAGCAATCGTTACTATTGCTCATTTGAATCCCAAAAAAGACTGAAATTCCAGCCTTTACGTGCGTTTGAAAAAAAATAAAATAATTTTATTTTGATACCTTATCAATGAATACCGAGTCATAACTTCTTTTTTTATAGCCTTGAACTGCATTAACACCTTTTGCAGTCTCTTTGATTTTTCCCTTCGCTTTAGCAAGATCTTCTCTTATAAATGCTTTTTCTTTGACCTTATATTCTAAAACAATTTTAATAACGTCACGCAATTCTTCTATCGTCTCTATCAGTTCCACCTGAAGATCAACATCTAATTCATCAGGTAAATTTACGACATCAAATCGTTTCATTTTATAGTGCTCAATAAACTTTTTCTCAATATTTACTCTTTCTTTATCTAATACGTTTATCTTGTCGATTATCTTTTGGCTTTTATGAAGCCCTTCAATAATACTTTCTGCGGTTCCATCCTTATCATGGACAAACTTCGTTATCTGCCCAATATCATAGTATTTTTTAATTTGATTTTTATAATTTTGGATTAATTCACTAATCAATTTCATATATATCACTCACATTCTAGTTAATAGAATTCCACGCTTCTTTTAATTCATCAAGCATTTCTCTTACAAATATAATTTTCGTAACGTCGTTGGTTATATTCGCCTGCACTAATTCACTGTTCATATATGAATATAGCATATCTAATTTTTCTGCAATCTCTCCAGCATCGTGATTAAGTGTTACTTGTAATTCAGTAATTATATCTTGTGCTCTTTTCAAGTTTTCGTTTCTTTTCTCGATGTTGTTTTCATTGATAGCCATTTCTGCCAAGCGACAAAACTTGATAGCTCCCTCATAAAGCATCACTAATAATTTTTTTGGTGGAGCTGTATTGACATTATTTGTTTCATATATCTTATAAGCATTTGATGCATACATCCAAATCTATCCTTTCGCATCTAGAATGATTCCTGATTTCATATCAAGTTCTTCTAGTAAATGCATAAATTTCTCTTCATCTAGCGTGGCTAATAATTGCTTTGTGCTAGATTCATAAACTAAAATTTCAATTCTTTTTCCAAGAACTTCTTCATTCAGCACCAAAAAAATATCGATTTCATTTTCTTTAAATACTCTATTGGCATAGTCTACCTTTCGACGAACATCCTCAGGATCGCTGCGCCCTTCATCTCTATGTTTTCCGTCCTTGTCAGCAAAAATTTCAGACTCTTTTTTATGGACGTTATTTCCTGAAGTCTTAGCAATAACTATTTGCATGATTCTAGGATCTATTTTATTTATGTTGATCATAATTTATCACTTCTCATTATCCCTCTTGACTGGATCCTGACAACCCGGCAAGCTGTGATGAAAGCCATGATGTCTGCGCCTCTGCCTGTTGCAGTGCAACATCTAGTCTAGTGAACATCCTGATATAATATTGCTCTCTAAGTTCCATTCTATTGTTGAACCTTTCAACCTGCTTTTCTATATCGCTCAAGCTTCTTGCAAGTCCATCTTCTTTGATATCGACAATTCCAGTGCCTGAAGCAAGTAAGCTATTTAGATAAGTTTCCATTTTAGCTTCAAAACCTATATAATTATCCTCTGCGTCTGTATCATAAAAGAAATTCTTTACATTCTCAGGATCAGAGGTAAGCTCTGATACAAATTTACTGGAATCAAATGTAAGTTGACCAAATCTATCTATGGTTTTTATTCCTATCTGCGATAAGTCGCCGATACTTGAATCCAGTCCGGAAATACTTGCTCCGACACTAGTTCTAAGATTGCTTATCATCCTTTGTAGTGTTGGGTCGCCTGCTAAAGACCCTGCTCCACTAACTGTGGCATCTAAGTCACCCACGCTGTTTGTATCCTGCAAAAATGAAAGTGTCGCGTTATACTGATCTACAAATGCCTGCACTTTCTCAACTGCAGAGCTT
>DAOURC010000021.1 GCA_030625285.1 Eubacteriales bacterium | reverse complement strand
GTCTTTTAATGTAAACATTTTGTCTTCAGTCATTTCATTGTTTCCAACATTTAACTCAGCTTTAAAAGCATCGAAAATTTTGTCGGCGCCTTTAACATAACACGCTGTTCCCATACACATACTGATAGTATGCTTTCCTCTTGGCTTTTGCGTGAAAAACGAATAGAAACTTACAACACCATTAACTTTTGATGCAGGAAGATCTATTTTCCTAGAAATATAAAGCTGTAAATTTTCTGGTAAATAGCCAAACAAACTTTGCCCCTTGTGAAGCACATGAATCAGATTACCTTCCTTATCTTCTAAAGATTCAATATATGCATCCAATTCTTTAAGTTTTTCAACATCTAGTTTTTTCGTATCTAAATCAACGAATTTACCCTTTGCATTTTTCAAACTTTTTCCTCCTTTCGGTTTACCGAATTATTAGACTTGTACAGTATAATACACTTTTTTTGTTTTGTGAATAGATTAACGATAATTTGTTAAATTTTTATTAATCTACTGCAAATTTCATATTTTTTTGCCCAATAGTGTTTTTTTACTTGATAACTATGTTATAATCATGTTAAATATTTAACTATATGGAGGTTATATGAATCTCAACCAGATTATAAAAGAAATCCACTGCGATATAATTACAGGGGAAATTCAACAAAATTATAATTTCACAAAAGCATTCAGTAGCGATTTAATGAGTGATGTGCTTGCTTTTGTTAAAGATGACCAAACATTGCTTATTACCGGCCTTTGTAATCAACAAGTAATCAGAACCGCCGAAATGATCGATCTCAAATTAATAATTTTTGTTAGAGGTAAAAACCCTACTAATGATATTATTGAGATGGCTGCTGATAACGATATAGTATTACTCTCTACGAGTATATCAAT
Source organism: Eubacteriales bacterium (assembly GCA_030625285.1). GTDB lineage: Bacteria > Bacillota > Clostridia > Peptostreptococcales > Acidaminobacteraceae > DAOURC01. The sequence continues at coordinate 7,785 of DAOURC010000021.1, read as the reverse complement.
GTTTGATGCAACAGGTATTCTATATCAAAAAGGAATGAGAGGAATTAGAGTATAATGAAATTTGAATACACTATTTCCAATCTCGATTTTTCAACAGCCGGTGAAGCATCAAGCAATATAAAAAAAGTTCTTAAACTGTTAGGCATTGATTCAAAAATTATCAGAAGAGCATCAATTGCAATATATGAAGCTGAAATAAATATTGCAATACACTCTTATGGTGGAAAAATAATATTATATGTTCAAGAAAATTCTATAAAGATCATTGCACTCGATAAAGGACCTGGTATCAACAATATCGATCTTGCTATGAAAGAAGGGTTTTCGACTGCAACTCACGAAATAAGAGAGATGGGCTTTGGTGCAGGTATGGGTCTTCCAAATATCAAAAAATGCTCAGACGAATTTTCTATTACTTCGGAATCAGGTAAATATACTAGACTGGAAATTGCAATAAATATATAGGAGGTATATTCGTGAATGAAATCTATTTTCACTCAGTGACATTACGAAACGATCTTTGCACTGGATGTACTATCTGCATGCAAAATTGTCCTACTCTAGCTATAAGAGTTATTGATGGAAAAGCTAGAATTATCAGCGAAAAATGCATTGATTGTGGTATGTGTCTTAAAGTTTGCCCCTACAATGCCAAAACTGCCATAACAGATTCATTGATAGAATTACAACAATTTAAATATAATATCGCATTACCCTCACTCTCTTTTTATGCCCAATTTTCGCAAAAATATTCAAAAAACGCAATAAATCTTGCACTCCAATCCCTAGGATTTAATGAAATTATAGATGTTTCTTATTATGCTGAAGTTTTATCTGCATATTTAAAAGACTTATCGCTTAATGATTCCATTGAAAAACCTATTATTTCAACATATTGCCCCGCTGTTACAAGATTGATCCAAATTAGAAATCCAGAATTGATAAAAAACATTTCAAGACTTGAATCACCTATGGAAGTTGCTGCTATGCACGTGCGAAAAAAAGTAATAGAAGAAAAAAACATGTCTGGAAACGACATTGGAATTTTTCTACTATCTCCGTGCCCGGCAAAAATCACTAGTATAAAAAATCCTATAGGTATTGAAAAATCATCTTTAAATGGCGCTTTGTCCATTAAAGAAATATTCCCTAAAGTTTTGAAAAAATTATTCGCTCAGAAAAACGAAAAAACCGAAATTCAACAAAGTAACCTTGGTGATCTTTGGGGAAGAGTTGGTGGTCAACGAGATGTATCAAAAATTCAAAAATCCATCGTAGTTGACGGTATAGATGAAGTCGCTAAAATATTGGATATGATTGAATTGGGGAAATTAAGCAATATCGATTTTATCGAAGCTTATTCATGTGTAGGTGGATGCGTCGGTGGACCTCTTAATGTAGAAAATCCTTTTATTGCAAAATATCGCATCGATAATCGCTGTAATAATTCTTCACCAATTTCAAATGATGAAATCCGCTCAAATTTCAAATATGAAAATCTATGTTGGAATAGAGAAATCCTTCCTTCAAAAATTATGGAATTAGATACCGATATAGCAATAGCACTTAAAAAAATGGAGGAGATCAACGCTATTTTCAAAATACTACCAGGCATCGACTGTGGTGCTTGCGGTTCTCCGTCATGCTATGCTTTAGCGGAAGATATAGTACAAAACCGCGCAAAAATTTCAGATTGTATATTTAAAAAATTAGAAGGTGAAGAAAGTGAAAATTAATCAATTATTAGAAAACAAAAATTTCAAACTATTAAATGATGTTCCTTCCTTAGATGAAGGAATAACATATATTCGATCTTGCGATTTGCTCAGTTTAGTTATGGCTAAAGGAGAAAAGGGAGATGCTTGGATAACAGTTCAAACTCATTCAAATATTGTTGCTGTGGCTTCATTATTAGAAATAAGTTGTATTATTCTTCCAGAATCTATAAAACCAGAAGAAGACACATTGATTAAAGCAAATGAAAACGATATCCCTATTATTTCAACTCCTCTTGACGTTTATAAAATAATGAAAGAGTTTTCTTTTTAATCATGAAATTATTTTACGATTTCCATATTCACTCTGCGCTTTCTCCTTGTGCCGATGATGATATGACTCCTAACAATATAATAAATATGGCACTATTAAAAAATTTAGATGTCATTGCTATTACTGATCATAATAGCATTTTAAATTTGGATGCTTTTGAATATGTAGCTAATAAAAATAATGTTTTATTCATTCCTGGAATTGAAATTCAAACAATCGAAGATATTCATGTCATATGTCTCTTTGAAAATCTAGATTCAATAAAATTATTCTATAAAGACATACAGGCACTCTGTACTGAATATCCACACGATGAGAAAAAATTTGGAAATCAGCTTATTGCAAATGAGCAAGATGAAATTATAAGTACATATAATTACTCATTACTATTTCCAATAAATATATCTCTCTCCGACCTCAATAAAAGAATTATTAAATACAATGGTCTATTTATTCCAGCACATATCGATAAATCAAGTTATAGTATGATTTCTCAACTTGGATTTATTCCTGATGATATAAAATGTGATGCTTTAGAAATATACAATATAGAAAATATAGAAAATTACTCAAAAAAATATAAAATTTTATTGAATTCAGATGCTCATCGACTTGAAGACATAAACGAAAGAATCAATTCAATAAATGTAGAAAAACGAAGCATCGAGTCAATTTTTCATACGCTGAGAGGAAGATGAAATGAGAGATTTATCTTTGCACTTACTTGATATTACAAGAAATTCTGTTACAGCAAAATCAACAGAAATAAACATAGAGATAATAGAAGATATCAAAAACGACCTTCTTATAATGACAATTGAAGATAACGGAATCGGCATGGATCAAAAGACTATCGATAGAGTTCTTGATCCTTTTTTCACGACTAGAAAAACGAGAAATGTAGGACTTGGACTTTCTTTACTAAAAGCCAACTGCAAATTGACTGGTGGCGATTTAGAGATTTCCTCTGCGCCAAATATCGGAACTTTTGTGAAAGGAATGCTTGTGCTCTCAAATATCGACAGACCACCTCTCGGTAATATCGCAGCAACTATTACAACCCTGATTCTATCAGAAGAGAAATTCAACCTTAGTTTTATTTATAAACATGATAATGAATCATTTAGTATTTCGACAGACGAAATCCAAGAAATTCTTGGAGATGACGTTGATATAAAAGATTGGTCGATCATAAACTGGATCGACTCATATATCACCGAAAACATCGAATCATTAAAAAAAGCGTAGATTTTTAATCTTACGCTTTTTTCATAACTTTGTTTATAAATACTTCAACGACATCCGGATCGAATTGTGTACCGGAATTTCTCCTTATTTCCTCTATAGCTTCTTCTTCAGAAAGCACCGCTCTATAAGTTCTCTCTCTAGTCATCGCATCAAATGAATCTGCAACTGCAATAATTCTAGCCTGTAGTGGAATTTGATTTCCACTAAGTCCTTTTGGATAACCTTTTCCATCCCAGCTCTCATGGTGAGCTAAAACATATTCTGAAATATCCGACATCTCATTAACAGCGTTTAATATTCTATACCCGATTTCAGGATGTCTTTTTATTTCCATCATTTCTTCATCAGTCAATTTACCTTTCTTATTGAGAATCCTTTCACTAATGGCAATCTTTCCAATATCATGAAGCCATCCAGCGGATTTAAGTTCAAATACCTCTCTATCACTAAGCCCATAATCTCGACCTAATTTCTCAGACAACTCACTGACCCTTGAAGAATGTCTTTCTTCACGTTTGTTTTTTTCATGCAAAGTCCTGATTATTGTTTCAAACATCCTACCGCGAACACTCGGGCTTTCAACAAGCTTTTGACTATACATGAAATCTTCCACACGCTTGAACAAATTTTCTATCGTATCGTTCATATCTTTTTTTATATCCAATCCAAAAGATATTGAAATTTCTATAGATTCGATTACTTGGCTCCTACAACTGCTTTTTATTCTATTTACAATTTTTTCTGCGTCTTTATATGTAGTGTTCGGCAACAAAATAACAAATTCATCTCCGCCAAGTCTCGCAACAATTTCATCCTGTCTGCAAATATCTTTTATGATATTTGCTGTAATCTTAAGAAGTTCATCTCCGCTAGCATGACCAAAAGCATCATTGATAAGTTTCAACCCATTTACATCAGCCATAATCAACGCAAGAGGTAAATTTCTTTCACAGTCAAGCCTTTTGAATTCTTCCTCAAAAAATCTACGATTATACAAATCCGTCAACTGATCATGATAACTCATATGAATTATTTCTTTTTCCGCTTTTTTTCTTTCGGAAATATCCGTATAAATCCCATAGCCACCTATTACTTCATCATCTAAAATAATCGGCACTCCATGAATCATCACATCTCTTTCAACATTTCCTTTTGCATAACGAATTCCTTCTAGAAATATTTTATTTCCCATCAATAAAGATTCTGTCAATTGTGTCGTATCATGAATAATATCCATTGTAGAAAACACACTGTCAATAGGCTTTTTCATGATTTCATCCAAAGAATATCCAAATAATTTTTCAAAATTCTCATTGACATCCAACACGTGGTGCTTCTTATCAAACATTACTATGGCATCAGAAGAATTTTTAAAAAGCGCCTCTAAAATTTTTCTTTGCTTTATTATTTCTTTTTCCGCTTTTTTACGTAGAGATATATCTGTATAAATTCCATATCCACCACTCATTTTTCCATCAATAAAAATCGGAACTCCTTTTATTATAACTGGAATCAATTCGCCCATTTTATTCAGTCTCAATCCCTCTTTGTGTAGAGCATTCCCACTCTTGACATATTCAGAATTGCTTCTTGCTTCATCAATAATCGAATCACTCGCAACAACTTCATCGACATCTTTATCTATCACTTCATCTAATTCATAACCGAAAAGCTTAGTGAAACTGTCATTGATATCAATAATACAATTGCTATTGTCAAAGCGAATAATAGAATCTGTTGAATTTTTAAATAAAGCTTCAAAAATCATTTTCTGATTAATTACTTCTTTTTCCACTCTCATTCTCTCAGAAATATCTTTATATGTTGTGTAACCTCCAACTACTTTGTTTTCAAAAATTATCGGAATTCCACTAATTAAAGCATACATCGGTTTTTTGTTTTTATCGTAACGTAAACCTTCTCTTATAACATCTTCGCCTCTAGAAACCCTTTCAGTGATATCATGTGCTTCATCCAACGTATCTTCATCGCACACTATTTCATCTAATTTTTCTCCATATATTTCGCTTAAAGTGTATCCAAACAGTTTTGTAAAAGCTTCATTAATGCCAATAATACAATCATTTTTATCTGTCCGGACAACAGCATCGTTAGGATTATTGAATAGAACCTCAAGATCGATTTTTTGCCTTGCCAATATTTTTTCAGCAAGTTTAGTTTGTTGCAACATGTTTACTAACTCTTCATTTAGATTCTGCTTTTTTTTCTTATCGATCTCAATTACTCCAATATAATTTTCAATGTTTTCGAGCAAATAATTGACACTAATAATTATTTTTTCAAATGCCAAGTTTTCATTCCACGAAATTCTATAAGTTGGATCTTTTTCAAAATCAATTTTTCTCATTTCACTTTCAATTGCATAAAGAGGATTAATAATATTTTTTTTAGTCTCAATTACAACAAGTGCAAATACAATAAGAAACACAATAAATATAATTGAAAATTGTTTTGCAATACCACTGTTAGTTGAAACAACCTTGTCTGCAGATACATAATTTATTAAATACCAATTGGAATTCTCAATAGGCATAAATGCTAAATACCCTATCTCATCATTTATATTGGTCATCACAATATTGAAGTATTTTATAGGTTGATTAGAGAAAATTTTAGTTTTGGATTCCTCTTTAATTACGTTGAATTGATCTTCGTTTATATTTTCCGCATCAGTATTTATGCTTTGTCCATAGTTATTTATCAAAAATGTAACACCATATGTATCATCATAATTCTCGTCAATTATCTCTTTTATTCGAGATACCAAGATATCTCCACCAACAACTCCCATCAACTCTCCCGATTGATTTACAACCGATTTGGCAATTGTTATTATATCAGCTTCTCCCGATGCTGTTATAAAAGCATCTGTAATAATGGTTTCATTTGATTCGATTGCATTTTGATACCACAATCTAGTTCTTAAATCAAATTCCTTAGGTGGTATCCAACCACTTCCATTTATCATTTTATTATCAGGAGTCCCAAAATAAATTGACTTGAAATTTTTATTTCTATGTAATTCATCAACGAAGTAATCCAAAACAACATCTTCGTTCCATTCATCAAAAGTTATAAAATATACTATTTCATCGATCAGCTTCAATTGTTGATTGATCCATTCATTAATTTCATAGACAGTTGTTTTCATAGTTATTTCAGTTGCTATTTGAATCTTGTTTTCTATCAAATCTCTCGATTCTCTATATTGAAGATACAAAACAGATGCAACAATAATTATCAACACTATTAATAGTATATAAAATTTTTTTATTAATTTTTGCATAATATCACCCGACGAAAAGTATTTTCAATTAATTATACCATATGACAATGTAAAATAGCTTCTATAATATAAAACGAGAGAAATATCTCTCGTTTTATAATGCTGTTATTTTTTCAACAATCTGACTTGATGAAAAATCTAAATTTTTCTTATCTTTTTCGAGGTTTTTAAATGCCATTGACAGCATAAGCTTAATACGGTTAAGCTGATTCACTTCACTTGCGCCGCTATCATAATCGATAGCTACAATATTCGATTCAGGAAATCCATCCCTAAGTTTTTTAATCATTCCTTTCCCTACGACATGATTCGGTAGACAGCCAAAAGGTTGAATGCAAAAGATGTTAGGTACACCGTCATTAATCAGCTCTATCATCTCAGCTGTTAAAAACCATCCTTCTCCCGTTTGATTTCCAAGAGAAATATACTCTTTGGCATTATCGGATAGTTCATAAATATTCTTAGGTGCATGAAACCTTTTGCTGCTTAGTAACGCTTTTTTCATATCTTTTCGATATAATTCAATATATGAAATGAACAAGTCACCCATCGCTTTACTTTTCCACGAACCAGCAAGTTTTTCATACTTGAAATTCGAATTATATCCACTGTACAAAAAGAAATCTATCAAGTCCGGAACAACAACTTCCGCCCCTTCTTTTTCAATAACATCCACAATATTATTATTTGCATCAGGATGATATTTGACTAAGATTTCACCAACCACTCCAACTTTTGGTTTTAGAACGTTCTCAATTATTTCAATTTCATCAAATTCCTTTACAATCATTTCAATGTTATTTTTAAATTGCTTGTTATCATCATTTAAAATAGACTCTTTTAGAATATCCATCCATTTTCTATAAAGTTGATTCGCAGAATTCTCGATTTTTTCATAGGGTCTCACCCTATACAGAACTCTCATAAGAAGATCACCGTACACAAGAGTTTTTATCGACGATTTAAGAAGATTTCGGCTAACTTTAAATCCTGGATTTTTCTCTATAGTCTGACTGCTTAGAGATATTACCGGTATATCACTCAATCCCGCGTCCTTGAGAGCCTTTCTTATAAAAGCGATATAATTAGTCGCTCTACATCCTCCACCTGTCTGCGAGATAATTATCGATATATTGTCTAAATCATATTCGCCTGATTCAATCGCCGCCATTATTTGACCT
>DAOURC010000042.1 GCA_030625285.1 Eubacteriales bacterium | reverse complement strand
CTTTACCGCCTGTATATAACAGAAATCAAAATGCTGATAAAAAATTACTTGATTTTATTATTTACATGAGATATTTTTTAGATGATATAAGTTTCATTGAATTCATAGATGATATTTATAATCTGTTGAGTGAATTAGAAACAACAATATCGAAGACTGCTTATGATGATGTTAGAGGTAAAATGGGAATCAAAAATAAAGAACATTTACTATTACTGAAAACAATTAGTAAAACAATCAACTTTTTAAGTTTTTCTTGACACACAATATTTGTATATATATAATATGTGTACAGAGATGTCCGATGGAGTTCGGGCGAAAGACTGTTTCCAATTTGGAGGCGGTTTTTTAATTTTTTGAGATGTGCAGAAATTTCTTTAGTTATTACTAATAAATTAAAATTAAATCATTCCTCGGTTTAATAGATTATAAGTAGGAAGCTTTTAGTGATTTATATACTCTCTTTTTCATATAAATAAAAGAAGGATATCTAATTAATCCTTCTCGAATAACGGTTTTTCGTAATATTCATAAAGTAAATTGTTTATATCAAACAAATCAAGTTTTTTTTGTATTCCGAATTGTATTATAGCATCTCTTTTACGCTTGGTGTATAGAGAAGAATAACCGGAAACCTTAAGCAGTCTTTGGATTTCTTCTAAATCCGCTTTAATAGCTATACCTATCTGAATCAGTTTATCTCTATTGCCTTTTCTCGTGCCGGAAAGAATTTGGTAAATATAAGTTCTATCGATTTGAGTTTTCTTAACAATTTCCGCACCAGAAACATTATATTTATTAAGAAGCGAATCCACATAATCCTTGAATTCCATTTCTTTAAAAACTGGTCTGAATTCTTCTAAATAATTATCAATATCAGATGCATTCTTTAAAATTTGGTCTAATTCGTTTGTGTCTAAAGTTTGATTCATTAAGAATTCCCCCTCCATAATGTAGTATAACATATTAACAAAGGAAATAATTTCATATATAATATAAATATTGAAGTTAGGAGAAAAATTATGAAATTAGGAAAAGAGTTTGAAAAGATAAAAATCGACATTGAAAATATCGAGCAGATATTTGATAAAGATATAAAAGTTATATATCGATTGTCTGATAGCGAAAAAGATATATATCTAGTCGATTACGATGGAGTGAAATTAAAACTCAGAATTATTGAAGAATCAGAAATTGAGATAAAAAGAATTATGCTGTTGTCGAAAATTCAAAATCCCAATATCGAGAAAATTGTCTATTATAAAATTTTCGACAATAAAATATATTTGTTATCAAATTATTTTCCAGGAAGCACATTGTTTGACTATGTCAATGAAAAAGGAAGAATAGGTGAAAAAGAAGCGACAAGAATTATAAAAAAACTAACGAAACTTTTGAAATATTTGCATCATATCAAACCATATCCATTGGTTTTTAGAGATTTACAGCCGAAAAACATAATTATAAATGATGAAGAAGTATTTTTAATAGATATTGAAACGATTAACGACTACAGACCGGGAAAAACATTTGATACTGGTTTGAGAGGAACCGTTGGATTCATGGCGCCGGAGCAATATGGGTTTGGGCAAGCAGACATCAGGACGGATATTTATAGCCTAGGAATGTGTTTTTACTATATGATATCAGGAAAGAATTTAGTATTTGATAATCAGATGATTGATTATTCGATAATTAAAATTTCTGCAAATGGAGTAAAAATGCTTCGTAAAATGACAGAATTTTCTCCTGATAAAAGATATCAAAACGTAGATAAAATTATCGAAATAATAGAAAAAAGAGGGCGAAGCAATGAAATTTTAGAAAAAGCTTATTTAATGATTATTATCTTGATTGCAATTACTTTGGGTATAATTGGTGTTGGAAATGGAGATGTTGATAATGAGTATTCGCAGTTGATTTCAAATGCGGAATATCAACAATCTTTTGGAAATGCAACCCTTATTCATACTATGCCCTTAAAATTCAATATGCTGAATTATAGAGGCGATTTTGAAAGTATGGAGTGGTATTCATTACCCATCATAGGTAGCGACAATAACGACAAATCTACTTTGGGAATGATGTATTCAATTGCAGATGACAATATTTATATTCGGTATAAACTAAAGGTTGAAGAAAGCATGAAAAATATTTTATTCTCTTTTGCTGATAAAAACGTCGGTTTATCAAGTTGTTTAGAGATAGATTTACCGAATGACAATTATGATTTTATTCAGCAATATGAACTTGATGAACTTAATGAACTTTTAAAGGAAAATAGTACTAGTAGATATATATTGGAAATAAAGATTGGTGAAGAGTCACCTGAGATTTATTATATAGACCTTCATCAGATATTTATTGAAAATCATGATAGGTTCTCATCGGAAAAGTATAAGGTAAATATAGAGATTTATGATTATTTCGAGGGAAGCAAAGTTGATAAATTTATTGTTTCTATAAATCGGAACATGATTATAAGTAAAGAAGGAGAAGTTTCTCTACAAGCAAACGAATGGGAAAATAAAGTGATGGAATTATATTCTAATAGATACTTATCTCAGAGAATCAATGTGATGGTTTTTGGCGATGAAACTTATAAAATACCTGTAGTGAAGTATAAACCAAATGAAATACAGGGCTTTATCAATGGATTTTTGAGAGATGACAGCATGCTTAATTTTAGAATGTATCTTATTGAGAAAAACAGTGAAAACATGGATGTTATTATTAATAGAAAAGATTATGTGTTCAAAGGAACTAAGTATTTTTCGTTTATAATTGAACCAGACAAGGAATATATACTTGCTTATAAGATGATCAACAATAACGACTCATGTGCCGAAAAGGGATATATCGGGAGAAATGGGAATGTTCATAATGTTGAAGATGCGGTGATCATTACAAGTAAAACAGTAAAAAATAATAGCTACAATTTGATATTGACCGATGATTGATAATTCTATAATTTCACAGTTAATCAAATATTACGGAAATTGAATGTTGTTTTTGGGGGGATAAACGATAATAATAAAATATATTAAATAATTTAAGAGGGATTAGCGATTAAACATCTAATTAGTATAGTGGGAGTGATGACATGGACAAAAGGCTCACTGAAGAAACTTTGAGAAGAATAATTGCCTTAGATGAGCAAACTGAAGATTTAAAACAAAGAATTGAAATCGATTCTAAGGAAAAGGAAAGATTGTTTAAAAAGGAACTCAGGGAAATGCAAACCAATTATATGGAAGAAGTTCGTATAAAAGCGCGGGAACATTATAAGGTTATTATTGATGAAGCAAATATTGAGAAAACAAAAATTGTTGAATTGTCGATTGAAAAAAGTAAAGGGCTCGAGAAACTATTAAGTGAAAAAGAAGATGAATTATTACAGAAGATATTTTTTAAATTATTTGAAGTTAAATTAGGTGATTAATAGTGAACAATATAACGATACATGGAGCGGCTTCATCAAAGGCACATGTTCTTATGGGAAGATTATTAAAGGATTCAGATTATAAAAAATTGATGGATACAAAAAACATCAATGAATTTATTGAGTATTTAACTAAAAATACAAATTACAAAAATGTGTTTTTAAATCCCAGTGAAATTATTCATCGCGAAGATGTCGAGATTGGGATGAAAAAATACTTGCTTAAAAATCATGAGAAGTTCTATCATTACTATCATGATGAGTACAGGAAATTTTTTAAAATTATTTTCATGAGATACGAGGTCGAAAATATAAAAATTTTCATTAGAGCCATGAATAGGAATGAAGACATGCATCATTTAGACGATCATTTAATTCCATCTGAAGTATTTACAAATATAGATTATAAGCAAATGATGAAAGCTAGAAATATACATGAGCTTGTAGATGCTTTAAAAGGAACAATATATTATAAATTGTTGAGTGGATATTTAAATGAAGAATCCAGCAAAATGCAGTTCTATATGGAAATGAGTTTAGATCGAATTTATTTTAAAAAGACAAAAGAGATAATCAATGTATTTAAAGGTAAAGATAAAGAATTGATGAATGAACTTTTGGGTAAAAACTCGGATCTTCTTAATATTCAGTGGATTTATCGTGCTAAGAAATTCTACAATTTGAGTTCTGAAGAAATATTGAATTACACATTGGAAAGCGGAATGAAATACGATTACAAGAAACTTAAAGAGTTTTGTTATTTGGAATTCGTTGATGAGTTAAAAGAACTGATTTTAAAGACTGAATATAAAGTATTATTTTTAGAAGAAGAAATATTTATGGAGAGAAATATGGAAAGATTTTTATTTTTTCTTTTAGATGAGTTGTTGAAGAAGGGTAATAATACAATAATAGTAAGTCTGCATTATTTGCATAAATTGGAATATGAAATAAGAGATTTGTTTAGTATTTTAGAGTGCATAAAATATGAACTAAAAAACAGCGATGAATATTTAGTGAGAGTATTAAAGTAAGGGGGTGGCAATTTGGCAGTACAAAAAATGGCTTTATTCAATCTGGTAAGTCAAAAGAAAGATCTTAATCAAATACTAAGAGACTTAATAGTAATGGGATATATTGAACTTAAAGATGCTTTTGAAGATATTGATGATAGTGATTTTACCCTAACGATGATGGAAGAGAATGCTGATGAAATTATTGATATGGTAGAAATAAAGCATTGTAATAAAAATGAGCACCTTAGAGAAATGAAGGGGAAATTAGAATATATCTTAAATGGAATTAATTATAGACCTGAAATCGATAAGAAAATGATGGTTGGTGATTACTCGATTGATGATGTAAAAAAAAGAATCGATAAAATCTATGAACACTTTAAAGAATTGGCTGATGAGATTGATGAAGTTAAAATCAAATTAGAAAAACTAGATCAAATTTCTAGTTTGTCATATTTAAAGGGAATAAATATCAATTTTAAACAAATTGTAGATTTGAAAAATTTTGTGGTTAAATGGGGATATTTAACTAAGGAAAACAGGCAAAAAATCGCTAAAAATTATGAGAATATTTCGGCAATTGTTGTATATATCGGAGAAGAAAATGGCAAAGAAGCGTTTATGGTTGTATCACCAAAAGAACTGGAGATAGAAACAGATCGTATTCTTAGAAGTGTCAATTTTTTTGAAATTTATCCCGAACTCGATTATTTTGATTATCCAGAGGTAATGGTAAATGAAATGAATCGCGATAGACAAAAATTAAAAAGTAGACTTAAGGATCTTATTTCAATTTCAAATGATTATCTAAAAAAATATCAAGAAGAGATTGTCAAATCCTGTTCAAGAATAAAGATGGAAGAAAAAGTTGAAATTGTAATGGAGAAAATTGCGGCTACAAAGAATTTCATTTATATGTCAGCTTGGGTTCCAGAGGATAAAAAAGAGGAAATAGAAAATTATTTTTCTCGATATGGAGATTCAACAATACTGACTTTTAGAGATACGAATTCCTTAAAAGAAACAGTTGTAATACCAACAAAATTAAGGAATCATACAATCTTCAGTCCATTTGAAGAACTTGTCAAAATGTATGGTATTCCATCATATAATGAAATTGATCCTACGGTTTTCTTTGCAATAAGTTATATGATGTTATTTGGAGCGATGTTCGGAGATTTGGGGCAGGGATTGATAATATTGCTGGTGGGCATATATATTTCGAAAACAAAGAATGAAAATTATGGAGGGATATTAACAAGACTTGGATTGTCATCTATGGTATTCGGCAGTGTCTATGATTCGTTTTTTGGATATGAACATGTAATATCAAAATTTATTCCAGGATTCAAATACATACGGCCTATTGAGAATATCAACGCAGTATTGACGACATCCATATTTGTCGGTATAGCCTTGTTGACCATAAGCTTGACTTTTAGCATAATCAACAAGTTGAATAGAAAAGATATCAAAGAGGGTGTATTCGGCAGAAATGGAGCTGCGGGCTTGGTTCTTTTTTTGTCATTGATATTGTTAGCTGTTGGAGTGTTGACGGATAAAACGTTATTACCGAGCTGGCTATTAGTAACGTTAGCGGGTATATCGGTAGTTTTGATTATTGTCAGAGAACCATTGGCGAATCTGATTCTTGGTAAAAGACCGCTTTACCATTCGAGTAAAGGGGAGTATTACGTAGAGAGTGGATTCGATATATTTGAGACTTTCTTGAGTATACTTAGCAATAGCATCT
>DAOURC010000155.1 GCA_030625285.1 Eubacteriales bacterium | reverse complement strand
GAAATGGATATTATCGGATTCACTCTGCAATATGAACTTAGTTATACAAATGTTTTAAATATGTTGAAACTTAGCAATATTCCTTTATTGTCGAAGGATAGGGATGAAACTTTTCCCGTTGTTATTGCAGGCGGTTCTTGTTCATACAATCCAGAGCCGTTGGCTGAATTTATAGATTTGTTTGTTATCGGCGAAGCCGAAGAGTCTATTTTAGAGTTGACGGAGCTATATAATGAAGTTGGAAGAAACAAAGAAGAGTTTTTGAAGAAAGCTGTTAAAATAGAAGGCATGTACGTACCGAAGTTTTACGATGTGAACTACGGCGATGATGGAAGAATTGTATCTTTTGAAAAGAATTATGATGAAGCGCCTGAAAGAATAGGAAAGAGGATTATAGAAGATTTTGAAAATGTTTTCTATCCGGAAAAAATGATTGTTCCATATATGGATGTAGTCCATACGCGCACAATCATAGAAATTTTTAGAGGATGCACTGCTGGTTGCAGATTTTGTCAAGCGGGAATGGTATATAGACCTGTCAGGGAAAAATCTGTGGAGCGCATTAAAGAAAGCACGGATAAACTTCTTGAAAGCTCTGGATACAGTGAAGTTTCTTTAGCTTCATTAAGTACTCTGGATTATTCAAATATCGGTGAATTGATAACAAGAATGATAGATGATTATGAAGAAAAAAAGATAGGAATATCACTTCCTTCGTTAAGACTGGATTCATATTCGGTAGATGCGTTGAAGCAAATACAAAAGGTTAGAAAGACCGGGTTGACATTTGCACCCGAAGCGGGAACGCAAAGACTAAGAGATGTAATCAATAAAGGTGTCGATGAAGATAATCTTTTTAATACTTTAGAAAGCATATTTGGATTGGGATGGGATAGAGTCAAACTTTATTTTATGATAGGTCTACCAACTGAAACAATGGAAGATGTAGAAGCGATAGCTGATATTGTTTATAGAGTCAAAAAAACTTATAAAGACAATTCTACAAGGAATCGATTGTATTTAACTATTTCCACTGCTTGTTTTGTTCCTAAACCGATGACGCCTTTTCAATGGGAAAGACAAGATACCGTTGATGAATTAAAAGAAAAAGAGAAATATTTAAATAAGAGGATAAAAGGAAAATCATTTAAATACATTTATCATGACCCTTATACTACGTATGTTGAAGGTGTTTTTGCAAGAGGCGATAGAAAGTTGACAAAGGCGTTGATAAGGGCCACGGAATTAGGAATGAAATTTGATGGTTGGCATGAAATGTTCAACTATGAATCATGGCTGAAAGTCTTTGAGGAAACTGGAATAGATCCAGATCAGTATACGCGTAAAAGAGAATATGATGAAATTTTGCCTTGGGATCATATAGATACAGGAGTTAGCAAGAAATATCTTATAAACGAGAATGAAAAAGCTAAAAACAGTGAAACAACCAATGATTGTCGCAGTGGATGTACGGGCTGTGGAGTGAATGTCAGTCATTTAGGGGAGGTGTGCTAATGCCTATTCTAAGATTAAAAGCAAAAAAAATGGGGAGACTTAGATTCTTATCTCATTTGGAGTCTCTTAGAATGCTGGAAAGATCTATGAGGAGAGCAGGTGTGCCGTTGAAGTTTTCAAATGGATTCAATCCTCATCCAAACATATCTTTTGCATCGCCGTTACCTGTAGGATCATTAAGTGATTATGAGATTATCGATGTCGATGTGATAAATGAATTTGATTTTAAAGAAATTATCAGCAATCAGACTGAATATTTTCCTATGGAATTCACGTTGGTTGATGGGTATTTTATAGAAAATCAAAAATCGTTGATGAGCCAGGTTGCACAGGCGGATTATTCGGTTAAAATTAATACTGATATTAAATCAGAGGATATTAAAGAAGCTATCGAAAGCTTTTTATCTAAAGAATCTGTGATAATCAAGAAAAAAACTAAACGAGGAAGATATATAGATGTCGATATTAGAGAGCAGGTAAAAGATTTAAAGTTCGTCGATGAGAGTGAAATGATATTTATGAAAATAGATACGGGAAGTGTTTCTAATTTAAAACCACTTGCACTTTTAGATCAATTGGTAATCGTTCCTCATGAAAAGGTGGATGTTTTAAGAACGAAGCTTTATAAAGAAGAAGAGGGTAGTTTAGTTGAATTGTTTTAATGATATCGCTTATGAATATGAAGGCTTGAACTTTAAAAAAATCTTTGTATTCAAAGAAAAAAAACTAAAAAAAATTCTTATTAAAGATAAGGTCGACAAGCCTGAGATTGACGATGTCTATGTTGGCAAGGTCGTCAATTATGTCAGGGAAATCGATGCCTATTTTGTTGAATTCGATAGTCATATGGGATTTTTGAAAACTAAAAAAGAGCATAGGATGGGTAGTTTCATTCCTATGGTTGTTGTAAAAGAAGAAAGAAAAGACAAGGGTTATAGAATTAGCGACGAGATCTATTTCAAAGGTCAAAACGTCATATATTTCCCTGATGATGTTAAAAACAGATTTAGCAGAAAATTGACTGAAGAAAAAATAAATGAGTTGAGCGATTGTTTCAAAGCTTATAAAGGATATTTATTTAGGACTGAGTCAGGTAGTGCAAGTATAGATGATATCAAAAGTGAAATAGAGAAATTTGAAAAGCATTTTGATTCACTAAAGAGAAATACAAGTGTAAAGAATAGTAAACAAAGAATTTACAGGAATGATTATGAAAAATATATTGTTGAAAAAATCGATGATTTAAGCGAGATTCTTGTGCTGGAAGAATTGCTGATGGCTCATAGAGAAAAGGAAATAACATTTCCGAATGGAATGAAAGCTTCTTTTGAGACGACTAAGGTTGGAACTGTAATAGATTTCGATTCGTATCTATACAAAAGTCATAAGAAAAACGATTATCTTGAAATGAATAAAGAACTATTCAATATGGTGCTGGATGAAATATATATTAGAAACATCAGTGGTGTGGTGTTGATAGATAGCATTTCTATCAATAACCGTAAAGAACAGCAGCTTTTTAATCAGTATATAGAAGATGCAATCAAGGACTTCGGCGATTTGAAATTTCATGGGGTTACAAGACTTGGATTTATCGAGTTGACTAGAAGGATAGAAAATAAATCTATAATGGAATTTAAAGATGAAGAAATATTGATTGACAAACTTTACCTAAGAATTAATTATTTGAAGGAACATGCAAGCATCAACTGTCTTGAGATCAGTTTGAATCCGAAGTATTTTACGGCGGAGGAAAAGATAAAAGATATAAAAAAAGTGTTTGCTTTTCCGATGAAATTTGTTTACAATCATAATGTTGATGATTATAGCATAAAACTGCTAGAGTCTATTGACGAGTGAGTGTATGT
>DAOURC010000198.1 GCA_030625285.1 Eubacteriales bacterium | reverse complement strand
GAAGGGTGGAGAGATAGTGATTTTCTGTTGAAAAATTACGGTTATAAAGAGTAAAAGAGGTGAATTATGGAAAGAAAATATGAAGAGATTATGCATGATAAACATGAATTGTTGCTAGAGTATCTTGATAATGATAATTTGCTTGGCATTTCGGAATTGTTGGAGGAAATGCATTCTGCTGATATTGCAGAGTTGTTATTGGAATTAAAAGATATACAACAAGAAAAGTTATTTCAATATCTGCCATCAGAAGTAGCGTCTGAAGTACTTGAAGAAGTTGACTCTGATACCTTCAACTCTCTTATTAAGCTTTATAACAATGAGCAACAAAGTGAAATATTGGATAACATGGCCGATGATGATATTGCTGACCTTTTAGGAGAACTTTCCAAGAATAGTAGAGATGAATTCATCAATCTCTTGGATTCGGAATCTGCAGAAGACGTAAAAGAACTCTTAGTGTATGAAGAGGATACAGCCGGCGGTATCATGACGAAAGATTTTGTAGCCCTTAGCAAGGACTATACAATCTACCATGCCATTGAAATCTTAAGAGAATACGCACCCGATGCCGAGACTATCTATTATGTTTTTGTTGTGGATCAGGATGAGAAGCTGGTAGGCGTTATCTCGTTAAGAGATTTAATTGTTGCTAGGCCTAATAAGAAAGTTGAAGAAGTAATGAATGACAATGTCATATACGTTAATGTTTATGACGATCAAGAGGAAGTTGCAAAAGTCGTTTCCAAGTACGACTTATTGGCAGTTCCTGTTGCTGATGACGAGATGAAAATGATCGGTCTAATCACCGTAGATGATATCATCGATGTTTTAGAAGAAGAAGCTACCGAGGATATTTTGAAGTTTGCTGGTTCTACAATAGCAGATTCTTTTGAAGAGGAATCTCTTTTTGAAAGAATTTCGAATTCGGTCAAGGCGAGGTTGCCATGGTTGATAATAACGATTTTTGGAGGATTGTTATCAGCACAAATAATTAGACATTATCAATATGTTCTTGATATCAATACTACAGTGGCGCTATTTATGCCTATATTGGCAGGGATGGGCGGTAATGTCGGTACTCAATCTTCGACATTGACAGTCAGAAGTATTGCTGTCGGTCAAATCAAGGGAAACGAAGTATTCAAGACGATTTTTCATGAAATATCAGTTGGATTTATCGTAGGACTAATATGTTCAATTCTTACAGCTGTAGCAGCAGTTTTTCTCAACGGAGATATTATACTTGCTGTTATTGTAGGTCTCGCAATGTGGTTCAATATGATTACTGCGGCTACGATCGGTACTTTGGTTCCGCTGATTTTCAGAAAAATCGGAGTGGACCCTGCAGTTGCATCTGCACCGTTTATCACTACAACAGTAGATATAACAGGTATGACAATTTACTATTCAATGGCGACGCTCATGATTGTCAACTTGACTTAGGAGAATCCGATGTACTATGAATCCGAAGGAATCGTATTAAAAAAAATTAAAATAAATGATACGGATGTATTTTTAACGTTATTCTCAAAAAAACTCGGGAAAATTCAAGTATTTGCAAAGGGGGCGAATAACCCTAAAAATAGTTTGAATAAAGGTTGTCATCCTTTTGTGTACGGTAATTTTTCGTTGAGAGGGGATAAGACATATTCTCTATCAAATGTGGAAATCAATGATAACTTTTATAATTTTAGAGAAGATTTGAAAAAGTTGTCTTATGCATCATATTTTGTCGATATTGTTAACCATAATCTTAATGAGGATGAGAACAATTATGATTTATTCAAATTAACTATTGAAACCTTGACAATTCTTAGCAAAACTAAAGGTTACGAGGAAAAATTGAAATTATACTTCGAGTTGATGACTTTGAAGGCTCTAGGATATGAACCTTTAGTGACTGAATGTGTTCTATGCGGTAAAAAAGAAGTATTTAAGAAATTTTCTGTTGCAGATGGCGGGGTGATATGTTTAGAATGTTCAAGTAAGAACATCGGAAATATAGAATTGCACCCCAAATTGATTCAATTGATGCGGTTTATTCTAAAAAGCAATATTTACGAGTATATGAAAAAAGAAATAAACAGTTTACTTATCGATAAAATGGATATATTTATTAATAGTTACACTGATTATTACCTTAGTACAGGAAAGCTAAAATCGAAAAAGTTTTTAAAAATTTATGAATAGAGGTGCGTGTATGAATTTAACATTAGAAATGATTGACGAGATTATCGAAAGGACGAATTGTTCGTACAAAGAAGCAAAGGAAGCGCTACTAGAAACAGATGGAGATATTTTAGAAGCTGTTATACTTTTGGAATCAAGTGGAAAAATGAAGGAAAAAGCTAAGGATAAAATTGGCAGTGTAACTGACGAATTATATGGAAAGTTAAAGCATTTATTAGAAAAAGGCGATGTAAACAGAATAACGATTGAAAAAGATGAAAAAATCGTTATGGATATTCCGGTAACAGCGGGTGTTGTAGGGGCGGTATTTTTTGCACCAGCAGTAATTACATCGATTGTCGTAGCATTAGCGACAGGACATTCCGTAAAA
>DAOURC010000118.1 GCA_030625285.1 Eubacteriales bacterium | reverse complement strand
CTTACTATCATGAAGCATTATTTGAAATTCACAAGAAAAGATGTATCTATAGAAGTGAAAATAGGCTATTACATTCCTGAAGATGATTTTGTTGAATCTATGGTTCTCAGTTATATCGTTCCGGGCGAAAAGAAACCAAAGATTAAACGTGTAGGAAAAATTCACGATGGTAGTAATTTTGATGAAAATACTCTTAATTATTATATGAGAGAAGCTTTTGGTGAATTAGATCTGAAAAAAGGTTAGGAGGAATATCTTTGATTATCAAGTATTTAGGTCATTCTGCTTTTTATATTGAAAGTGATGGTTTTAAAGCTCTTATTGATCCATTTTTAAGTGGAAATCCTCAAACTAAAAGTAAACCAAGTGATTTTAAGGATATATCACATATATTCGTAACTCATGGACATGGGGATCACTTAGGAGATACGATTGAAATTGCCAAAAAAACGAATGCAAAAGTAATTTCCAACTTCGAAATTATTAATTATCTCCTATCTGAGGGAATTGTCAATGTTCATCCTATGCATATAGGCGGGCGGGTGAAATTGGATTTTGGTATAGTAAAGATGACACCTGCACTTCATGGTTCTTCGATCATGGTCGAAGGGAATATGATTTATGGTGGCAATCCTTCAGGTTTTTTAATAGAAGTAGATGGTAAAAAAATCTACCATGCTGGAGACACTGGATTGACGATGGATATGAAGTTGTTGGAAGATGAAAAAATAGACATTGCATTCTTACCGATAGGTGGCAATTTTACTATGGATATTGTGGATGCGGCAAAAGCTGTTGAATTTATAAGGCCAAAAGAAGTAGTGCCGATTCATTATAATACATTTGATTTAATTAAAGCTTCACCAGAAGAATTCGAGGCATTAGTGAAGAATTCAAAGGTGATCATCATGGAGCCTGATGAAGAATACCATATATGAATATCGAATCTTCCTGTTAAAAGGGAAGATTTTTTTAATCGTTTACTGAGAATGAATATCGTTTTCATTAAAACGGCTTTATCTCTTTACTAATTACATAAACGTATGTAGAATGAAATAACCAAATTCATAAAGTATAAAGGGGAAATAAAACAATGAATTTAGAAAGAATTAAATATTTTCCAATATCGGCATTTTCTATAATTTTAGGATTGACTGGTCTAGCGATAGTTTTTCAAAAAGTTGAAGAGATGTTAGGACTTTCTTATATAATTGATACTATGATAATAACAATTGCAATTGTATTCTTTGCTATTATCAGTTTAATATATTTGCTAAAGCTTATTAAATATCCTAATGAGGTAGTTGATGATTTCGAGAATCCAGTAAAACTCAGTTTTTTTCCAACAATCTCTATCAGCATACTGTTGTTGAGTATTGCATTCTTAAGCATTGATATGATGACATCAAAAGTGCTTTGGATTATAGGAACGACAATACACGCATTTTTTACGTATAAGGTAATTTCTATTTGGATGATGCAACCCAAGTTTGAAATCAAACACATCAACCCTGCGTGGTTTATTCCGGTAGTAGGGAATCTATTTGTTCCTGTTGCAGGAGTGCAGCATTATAATCCCGAAATTTCATGGTTTTTTTACAGCATAGGAATAATCTTTTGGATTGTGCTTTTTACAATATTCATGCATAGAATAATTTTTCATCATCCGCTTCCTGAAAAATTATTACCTACTTTGGCAATACTTATTTCGCCGGCGGCGATAGGATTTACATCATATGTAAAACTAACTCATCAAGTTGATAGTTTTGCAAGAATACTATACTACTTCGCTTTGTTTCTAACTACATTTATTTTAACGCAGTACAAGATGTTGTCTAAGATCAAGTTCTATCTGTCATGGTGGGCATATTCATTCCCGATATCGGCAATGGCCATTGCAACCATGCTTATGTATCATATGACTGAAATAACAGTTTTTAAATACAGTGCATATGTTTTAATTGTTTTATTGATACTAGTTGTACTGATATTGATTCCCAAAACAATCATTGCTGTAATAAAAGGTGAAATTTGTATAGAGGAAGATTAATAGGTCTTATAAAGATCTATTTTTTTTTTTTTTGTTCTTTTTTGAATCTTTAAGTATAATGGACTAAAGGAGAATTTATTATGGAAGAGAAAAAAATTATGAATGTGTTAGAAGAATATATGGCGCAAAATGTTCTTGATTTTTTAAAAAACGAAGGAATAGATGCTTATTATAGGGCAGAGAACTGGGGAGAGGTATCTAGTGTTATAGGTGGTCATTCTATATCTGGATATAATATCTATGTACGTGATAATGATTATGAAAAAGCGAAGGAAGCAGTGAAATATTTTGGATAGAAAAATTATACATGTAGATATGGATGCTTTTTTTGCATCCGTTGAACAACTTGATTTTCCAGAGCTCAGAGGAAAGCCGGTTATTGTAGGAGGAACTTCATCAAGAGGCGTCGCTGCAACTTGCAGTTATGAAGCAAGGAAATTTGGCGTGCATTCAGCTATGCCGATTTTTCAGGCTAAAAAGTTATGCCCAAACGGTATTTATGTCAATGGTCGACATGGGCGCTATGAGGAAATATCAAGAGAAATATTTAGTTTGTTAAGTGAAATTACAGATGAAATTACAAAGGTTTCTATAGATGAAGCGTATCTAGATGTAACAAATCTTTATTTATCTGCCGAGTATATAGGAAGATATATAAAAAAGAAGATAAAAAAAGAAACAGGACTCAATATATCGGTAGGAATATCTTATAATATGTTCTTAGCTAAGATAGCCAGCGATTGGGATAAACCAGATGGTTTTTTTGTAATAAAAAAAGAAGATATGCCGGATATATTAAAACCGTTATCGATACTGAAAATTCACGGTCTCGGCAAAAAATCAGCAGAGAAACTGAACAATATAGGGATATATACTATCGCGGAATTATTAGAATACGACAAGGAAGTTCTAATCAGTATTTTAGGTTCCATGGGTGAAGACGTATATAATAAAATCAGAGGGATCGATCTGAGAAAAGTTGCTTCGCATGCTGCAAGAAAATCAATAGGAACTGAAATTACATTTGCAAAGGATACTGATGTCTTTGACGAAATATCAGCTAAGGCTTATAAATATTTGCATGAAGTAACCGATGCGCTGCTTAAGAAAAAAATGCTTGCAAAAACGATAGTGCTTAAAATTAAATTTGAGGATTTTACTCAAGTAACTAGAAGTAAAAGTTTAGAAGTTTACACTGATGATGAAAAAAACTTCAAGCTGTTGCTTAAGGAGCTGTTAGATAAAGTTGAATACAAAGGAAAGGTTAGACTTTTGGGTGTAACCTTGGCTAATCTCATATCTAATTGCGAAAAACAATTGGAAATATTTGATATTATTGGAGAAAAAGATGGAGAATAGAATCAAGAAACTTAGAAGCAATGTCTGGAAAAATTATCTTTTTATGTTTTTAAGAATAGATTTCACACATGGATTTTGGATGATATATCTCTTTAATAAAGGAGTCAGCCTTGTTTATCTGGGACTTCTTGAAACCTTGTTTCATATAACATCGTTTTCGATGGAGATACCTACAGGTATGATAGCTGATGTTTTCGGGAGAAAAACGAGCAGGATATTGGGAAGAGTGCTATTTGCTTTTGCTAATTATTTTATTTTGATCGGCGATAATATTTATATGTTCGCCTTTGGATTTTTTATCACAGCTATTTCTTATAATCTGGAATCCGGTGCAGGTGAAGCGCTTCTTTACGATACTTTGAAAGAATGGAAGGAAGACGAAAATTATTGGAAAGTTACAGGGCGGATAGAAGGCATTTATCAAACGACAGCACTTATTTCATTTTTGATAGGAGGCTGGATTGCC
>DAOURC010000082.1 GCA_030625285.1 Eubacteriales bacterium | reverse complement strand
GTTGATGGATGGTGTGAATCAATGGTACATGGCTATGAAGGCGTTTCGGAGCTATCGTTTTAATAAGAGGTTTTATCAATTAGGGTGGAACCGCGGAAGTAAAAATCTTTCGTCCCTTACGGACGAGAGGTTTATTTTTTGTTTAGGAGGAAATATTTATGGTAACAATGGAGCAAATTGTATCGTTGGCAAAATCAAGAGGGTTCATTTTTCCCGGTTCAGAGATTTACGGTGGGTTGGCAAATACTTGGGATTACGGTCCGCTAGGTGTTGAACTAAAGAACAATGTAAAAAGTGCATGGTGGAAAAAATTTATTCAAGAGCATCCGCTGAATGTAGGACTTGATAGTGCGATTTTAATGAATCCACAAACTTGGGTGGCATCAGGACATGTCGGAGGATTCAACGATCCGTTGATGGATTGTAAAGAGTGTAAAACCAGATATAGAGCTGATCAACTTATTGAAGATTTCATGAAAAAACATGGAGACGAGCAAAACATCGAAGGCTGGACAAATAAACACATGGAAATCTATATTGAAGAAAATAGTATTCCTTGTCCATTATGTGGAAAGCATAATTTCACTGATATTAGACAGTTCAACTTGATGTTTAAAACTCATCAAGGTGTTACTGATGATTCTACTACAGAAATATTCTTGAGACCTGAGACTGCTCAAGGTATATTTGTAAATTTTAAAAATGTCCAACGAGCATCAAGAAAAAAAGTACCATTTGGTATCGGACAGATCGGTAAATCATTTAGAAATGAAATCACTCCTGGTAACTTCACATTTAGAACAAGGGAATTTGAACAAATGGAACTTGAATTCTTCTGTGAACCTGGAGAAGATATAAAATGGTATAACTACTGGAAAAATTATTGTATGGAGTGGTTGATAAATTTAAACGTAGACTCAGAAAAAGTACGATTCAGAGATCATGATGCTGAAGAATTATCACATTACTCTAATGCGACAACCGATATCGAGTATCTGTTTCCTTTTGGATGGGGCGAATTATGGGGTATTGCAGATAGAACCGATTATGACTTGAAACAGCATATTGAACATTCTGGCGTCGATATGAAGTATCAAGACCCAGCGACAAATGAGAAATATATTCCATATTGCATAGAACCATCTTTAGGTGCCGACAGGGTAACATTAGCGATACTCTTAGATGCATATAATGAAGAAGAACTAGAAGATGGAACAACAAGAACTATACTTAAATTTCATCCTGCGTTGGCTCCGATAAAAATTGGAATAATACCTTTAACTAAAAAATTAAGCGAGAAGTCTGAAGAGGTATATTCACTGTTATCAAAACACTTCAATGTGGATTACGATGATAGAGGCAGTGTAGGCAAGAGATATAGACG
Source organism: Eubacteriales bacterium (assembly GCA_030625285.1). Taxonomy (GTDB): domain Bacteria; phylum Bacillota; class Clostridia; order Peptostreptococcales; family Acidaminobacteraceae; genus DAOURC01. The sequence continues at coordinate 3,313 of DAOURC010000082.1, read as the reverse complement.
TTACGACGAGAATGGTACACCATTTTGCGTTACAATAGATTTTGATACTTTGGAAGACGGAACTGTAACTATTAGAGATAGAGATACAATGAAACAAACTCGTCATCCTATTTCTGAATTAGTAGAAATATTTAGAGAAAAATTAATGTATTAATAGAATAAATAAATATTGAAATTGGATTCTAAATGATGTATCATAAATTGATTATTTTTTTTAGGGGGTTTGAAATGGTCGATAGACATCAGAAAAAGATTAAACTTTATGGTTTTAACAATTTGACTAAGACCTTGAGTTTCAACATTTATGATATTTGTTATACAAAATCGGAAGAAGATCGTAAAAGCTATATTGATTATATTGATGAGCAGTACAACTCAGAGCGATTGACTAATATACTAAAGGAAGTCACTAAAATCATAGGCGCCAGCGTCTTGAATATTGCAAAGCAAGATTATGATCCTCAAGGTGCGAGCGTAACGATATTGATATCAGAAGAGGAAGTTCCATTCGCATTATTGGATTCTTCTTGTAATTCAGGTGATTTGCCTGTCCCAAGGCACGTTGTTGGACACCTTGATAAAAGTCACATTACTGTTCATACTTATCCTGAGAGTCATCCAGATGGAGGAATCAGCACTTTTAGAGTAGATATCGATGTTTCAACTTGCGGTACGATATCACCACTTCGCGCATTGAATTTACTGATTGAATCTTTTGATTCTGATATCATTACAGTTGATTATCGTGTAAGAGGGTTTACAAGAGATTTAGATGGGCAGAAACACTTTATTGATCATGAAATCAACTCGATTCAAGAATTTATCGATGATGAAATTCTTTGTGATTACAACACCATCGATGTAAATGTATTTCAAGAAAATATATTTCACACAAAGATGATGCGAACTGAAGTTGATCTAGATGAGTATTTTTTAAATCTGAATAAAGATGATCTTAGTGATGAAATGTTTGAGATTATTACAAACAAGGTTAATAAAGAAATTGAAGAAATTTTCTATGGGAAGAATTTTTGATTAGAAATGGTGAAAAAATGAAAGACATCAATAAAGAACAAGCTTTAGAGTTGTTGATTAATGGAAACAAGCGCTTTGAAAGCGGCGAATTTCAATACCATAATCGAGATTCCAAAAGACGATTAGAAGGTTTGAATGGACAACATCCATTTGCTGTTGTCATAGGGTGTTCGGATTCGAGGATTCCACCAGAAATTTTATTCAATCAAGGTATTGGAGATCTCTTTGTAATTCGAGTTGCCGGCAATATCATTGACGATGCAATTATTGGAAGTGTCGAATATGCTGTAGAGTATTTAGGAACTCCTCTTGTGGTGGTTTTGGGGCACAATTTATGCGGGGCTGTTCAAACGGCAATTGACGGTGTTGAAGAGTCTAAATATATCGGAGCGATCGCTGAAGCGATTCAGCCGGCAATCGATGCGGTTTCTGTTGATGAAACCGATTATTTGGACAAAGTGATACGGAAAAATGTTGAATTGATGATAGAAAAACTTACTACATCCTCGCAAATTCTAAATAATTCGTTAAAATCCGGTGAAACCGCTTTTATCGGAGGTTATTACGATATTGCAACTGGGAAATTTGAAATTCTATAAAAGTGTTTATCAATAGGAACGTCTTACATCGTAAGGCGTTTTTTTGTAATGTTTTTTCTTGATTAGTATTGCATTATAAGTTCAATGTGTTACACTAATGTGGCAGATGCAAATAATGAAACGAGGTGAATCAATGCAGATAACTGAAAGGCAACATGAAATATTGGAGATAGTAAAAAAAAATCAACCTATAACCAGTGAGAGTATTGCTATGCATTTAAATCTTTCTAGATCGGCACTTAGGAATGATTTGAGTTTACTGTCGATGATGGGGTTGTTAGATGCCAAAACAAATGTAGGGTACTTTTATAAAGAAATGCCCATTTCAACTGATTTAAAAGAATTTTTAATGGATATCGAGGTTGAAGGTATCATGTCGGTTCCTGTTGTTATGGATGAGAAAGCATCGATTAGCGATGCGATTGTATCTATGTTTATCGAGGATGTCGGAACATTGTTTGTTGTTTCCGATGGTCATTTGGCAGGAGTGGTTTCACGTAAAGATTTACTGAAAAGCATGGTGGGGAATATTGATGCTACAGCTACGCCATTAGGAATGATTATGACTAGAATGCCTAATATTGTTTATATTTACCCAGAAGAGAGTATCTATATAGCAGCAACTAAATTAATACATCACGAAATTGATTCACTGCCTGTTATTGAAAAAACAATAATTGATGGGCAAGAACAATTAAAGATTATCGGTAGAATTTCAAAAACAACAATCACACGAATTTTTGTAGAATTAGCAGATGGAAAATTAGGGGGATGATGAATGAAATCAAAAGTGATTTATATACTATCTGATTCATTGGGAGATACTGCGGAATACGTAGTTAAAGCGACTGCAGAGCAATTTAAACCAAATGAATATATAATGAAAAAGTTTTCATTTGTAAGTTCAATTGAACAGGTTCAAGTTATCTTAGAGGATGCTAGAAACGTGCATGCGTTGATAATTTTTACAACAGTAATAGACGAAGTAAAAGATGAGATTATAAGATTATCAAAATTTTATAATCTTTTGAACTATGATATATTAACGCCGTTAATGGATAAATTTGAAGTTTTTTTTGATGCAAAGCCTATAAATGAACCAGGCATAATTAGAAAATTGGATGAGACTTATTTTAAAAAAGTTGAGGCGATAGAGTTTGCTGTAAAATATGATGATGGAAAAGATCCGAGGGGAGTTAAAAAAGCTGATGTAGTTTTACTTGGAATATCCAGGACATCAAAAACACCACTTAGTATGTATCTAGCACATAAAAATTTAAAAGTCGCCAATATTCCATTGGTGCCTGAAGTTCCAGTTCCTAGAGAAGTATTCGAGATTGATAAAGATAAAATTATTGGTTTGACAACGGATCCTTATAAACTTAATGAAATAAGAATTGAGAGAATAAAAGCATTGGGCTTGGGAAATACCAATGCAACTTATGCAGACATGCAAAGGATTTTAGAAGAACTTGAATATGCAGATAAAATATATAAAAGAATTGGTTGTCCAGTAATAAATGTTTCAAATAAAGCTGTTGAAGAGACAGCAAATATTATAACAAAAATTATACAATCTAAAAGGTAGGTGTCGTTTATGAAGAAGTTTGTTTATCCATTTGAAGAAGGAAAGAAAGAGTCCAAGTTGTTATTAGGGGGAAAAGGTGCCAATCTTGCAG
>DAOURC010000004.1 GCA_030625285.1 Eubacteriales bacterium | reverse complement strand
AGACCTTTTAAAGGTCTCATTTTATTAGTAAGCTAATATCCAACGATTTATATGAATGCGTCAGCGCTCCTACAGAGATAACATCTACTCCTGTTAAAGCTATATCTTTAACAGTGTCAAGAGTAACTCCACCCGAAGCCTCGATAATCGCTTTTCCTTTTGCAATTTCCACCGATTTTTTCATTTCATTTATACTCATATTATCGAGCATTATTATATCGGCTTTCGCCTCTAGTGCCTCATTCAATTCTTCGACATTTTTAACCTCTACTTCTATTTTCATAGTATGAGGAATATTTTCTTTTCCAAGTTCAACAGCTTTCTTAATAGATCCTACGGCTTTGATATGATTATCTTTAATCATCATGGCATCAGATAAATTATATCTATGATTAAAACATCCTCCTACCCCGACTGCATATTTTTCCAATATTCGAAGATTTGGCGTTGTTTTTCTCGTATCCACTATTCTGGCATCCAGTCCCTTCACCTTCTCCGCAAATTCCCTCGATAAAGTGGCAATCCCAGACATTCTCTGAAGTAAATTTAGAGCAAGTCTTTCACCTTTTAAAATAGTTCTAGTATTCCCGAACATCTCTAGAATTACATCGCCTTGACCTAAAGAATCTCCATCCGTGAAATTCTGAGTAAATTCAACATCTCCACCTAAAATTTCAAACACTTGTCTAAATACTTCGACTCCAGCTAATATTCCCGTTTCTTTGGAAATCAAATATGCATTTGATTGAGATTTTTCATCAATCAACAGATCGGTCGCTGCATCGAAATAATTAATATCCTCTTTTAAACCATTTTTTATAATATCTTCTATTAATAATTTATTCATCATCATTCTCCAAATAATGACTCCCAAGAGATTTTTTTCTCTTCAAGGCCATATCTATAATCAAGCTAGCTACAATTATCATATTTTTAAATTCCAAAAATTCTTTTTTATAGCTATACACATCTTCATATTTTTTTTCTAATGTTCGAATTCTATCCTTAGCGCTTGAAAGTTTCTTCCTTGTTCTAAGTATATTTGCCGTTTCATCCATTATCGTCTTTAAAATAACAATATCTTTTTTATACTCGGTAACTAGTTCGCTTGATTCCTCATTTATTACAGATACATAATTACCATCATTTTTTTTACTCTCGTTGATTACATTCGCTACTCTGTTGCCAAAAACAAGTCCTTCAGACAGAGAGTTCGACGCCAACCTATTAGCACCTTGAACACCAGTTCTTGCAGCTTCTCCACAACTATAAAGGCCTTCAATATTTGTTCTTCCAAAGAGATCCGTCTTAATTCCACCCATTAAGTAATGCGCTGAAGGATTAACAGGTATCCACTCTTTCCTAGGATCTACATTTTGAGAAATACAATAAGAAAATATACTTGGAAATCTCTTCTCGAAGTAACCCTCTTCAAAATGTGTTACATCAAGATAAATATTTTTATTCCCTTGCAATTGCTGCTCTTTTAAAATTGATCTTGAAACAATATCTCTAGGAGCCAAGTCTTTTAAAGAATGGTATTTTCCCATGAAGGCTTCACCGCTGTCGTTTCTCAAAATACCACCTTCACCTCTGACAGCTTCTGATATTAAAAAAGCTTCTCCATTCGAATGAAATGGAGTTGGATGAAATTGAACAAATTCCATATCCTCGATAACAGCACCCGCTCTATATGCTGCTGCAATTCCATCACCAGTACTGATAGAAGAATTTGTAGAATTTAAAAACAGCCTTCCTACTCCTCCTGTCGCCAATACAGCGTGGTTTGTTTTAATCAAGCATTCTTTATCATTGATTACTGCAATCGCGCCGTCAACGGAATTATCACAAGTCAGCACATCCACTAAAAAAGTATCCTCATAGCAATGAATATTATCCCTTTGCTCTACAACCTGTATCAGCTTTTCAATTATTTCCTTACCTGTATAATCTTTTTTGTGGATGATCCTTCTTTCTAAATGACCACCCTCTCTTGTAAATGAAATTTCACCATCTATCTTATCAAAATCTACTCCATACTCAATAAGTTTTTCAACGTTTTTTCGGCCTTCTTCAACAAGAATTCTAACTGCTGTCAAATCATTATAAAACGCTCCAGCTTTTAAAGTATCGTCAATATGACCCTGGAAATCTTTTTTATTAAAAGTTACAGCAATCCCACCCTGTGCCAGATATGAATTGTTTGTCTTCAAATCCGTTTTTGAGATCAAACAAACTTTCAAAGAATCATCAATATTAAGTGCAGTAAATAGTCCAGCTATTCCAGAGCCGACAATCAATACATCACACTCGATTATTTCCAATAAATCGGTATTAAAACTAGTCAAGTATCTCATTTTATTATTTCAGCATCCTCTCTAATGCTTCATTTGCTTTAGATGCGGTTTCTTCATCCAAACAAATTTCATATTCTTCATTTTTGAGTGCTTTATAAACATCTTCCAGCCTTGTCTTCTTCATGTTTTCACAAATTAATTTCTCAGTAAGTATGATGAATTCTTTATCAGGGTTTTCTTTTTCTAATGAGTGTATAATTCCCTTTTCAGTTCCGATGATGAATTTTTTATCTTCGCTACCTTTTACGAATTCAATGATCTGAGAGGTAGAGCCTACAAAATCAACAGCATGAAAAACTTCCGGTCTACATTCTGGATGAACCAGTATTTTAACTCCAGGATGTTTTTCCTTAATGATTTCAACGTCTTCAAGTACAACTCTATGATGCGTCGGACAAAATCCTTCCCACTTCACTATCTCTACATCTTCAATCTGCTCATCTACAAAACTTCCCAAATTTTTATCCGGTACAAACAGCACTTCTTTTGCCTCGATTTTTTTTACAACCTCGACAGCATTTGCAGAAGTACAGCATATATCGCTTTCCGCCTTAACTTCAGCGGATGAATTCACATATGTTACAATCTTCGTACTAGGATTCTTTTTCTTGAATTCTTTCAATTCCTCAGCTGAAACCATATCCGCCATTGGGCAGCCAGCTTCTTTCACAGGTAATATAACCTTCTTCGTAGGATTCAATATTTTCGCACTCTCTGCCATAAAGTGCACACCACAAAAGATAATTAAATCTTGCTTGACTTTTATTGCTTCCTTTGCCAATTGAAGCGAATCTCCGATAAAATCTGCAATGTCTTGAACTTCTCCAATTTGATAGTTATGTGCAAGTATCACGGCGTTTTTTTCTATTTTCAACTTATTTATTTCTTTAATTAACTGTTCTCTATTCATTTATGTACTCCTCATTTTAAATTCAATATATTATACCATATAAACAACAAATAAATAACAAAAAAGGACTACTTAGTAGTCCTATCAATCATTTTACCCGCATTGCATTTTGAATGTTCTATGTGGTAAATCAATGCATCAGTTGCCGCTTTTATATCTTTAGCTAAAAAAGCATCCAATATCTTCTTATGTTCTTTTAATGCTTCTTCAACTCTACCTTCTGTAGCTAATGAAATTTTTCTGGTAGATTTAATAAATTGTTGAAAATCAGTAAGCACATGTTCTAGATAGCGACTACTTGAAGCCTTGTAAATAACTTCATGAAATCGAGTATTAAGTTCAAATATCTTTTCAATATCTTTTTTCACAGTATAAAATTCCATCAATTCATATATGTCTTTTAAATCTTTTATAGAATCCTCTGACATACGTTCAACAGACCATCTTGCAGCAATTCCCTCGATGGCCAATCGCATAGTATAGATGTCGTCGATATCCTGAGCCGTTACTCCCTTGACTATTACTCCACGATTTGGGATGTTTTCAACTAATCCGTCCAATTCAAGTTGTTTTATCGCTTCTCTAACAGGAGTCCTAGATACACCCATTTCTTCAGCAACTTTTGCTTCAACTATTTTTTCGTCATTTTTGTAAACATCGTTTAAAATATCCTCTCTGATTTTCTCAAAGATTAAAGTAGTTAATGATTTATTTTCTTTCTTTTGATCGAAAAGATCCACTTAAATACCTCCAATATAATTGTATACACTTACTCACACTTAAATAATATATTATCAATTATTCATTGTCAATTTGTTTGTGCATATTCAATTTGTCGTATTCATAGTATTTTAAGTAGAAATACCCTAATAATCCAAATTGTGACCACTTCACTAGTCGATAAATCCTTTATCCATATTTCTTTTCAAATAAAAATATAATATTATCGAATTGATCAACAAAGCTATGGATAATATATTATGACTAGAAAATATATCAATTCTATCTTTCATAAGTCCAATCAAAGGTAGCATTATAGCAGCTGATAAAGACGTAGCCAAACTTATAAAAGAAAGTACAGTCGCCCTTTTATTTGATGGAATATGCTTGTTAGAATATTTATTGATTATCGGCGCATACATACCTCTTGCCATCTGTTGTGGAAGAATGAATAATGCTCCTAGCCATATATGCGTAAATCCCATTAATACGAAAGATACCAACAACAGCAAAAGCATACTCATAAATGTTCTATTCTTTGTTAAGCCGATTATTCTAGAACTGTTTCTAGAAAAGTAAGCAGCTGTCATATTGAAAAAGAAAAATAATATTCCAAAGTATTTGACTTCGATATTTACAGATTCCATGTATGGTTGGTAAAACCAAAATCCAGCTCTCATAAATGCAAAGAAAATCATTGCAAAAACAGCTACAGACCTTATTTTAGGGTGATGAATCACATATTTAGCACTCTCTTTTATCTGCGTGAAATACTTCTCTCCATATTTTCCTTTCTTGTCCTCAATTGGTGGTTCTGTAAAGAACATAACTATAACAAAAGCAATAGCCATGAATCCTATTGAAAAAACCATTGGTAAATATTCATTGATTGAATATACAAAACTAGCCACTATTGAACCAAAAGCCTGAGTTATATAAATATAGCTTCTTGCTTTACCTTGAATCTCGGTAAAATCTTCAGTTTTGTCTAAAATTTTAAGAGTGTCGTACAGCAGGGCTGAATCAGCTCCAGATTTCAGCGTTATGCCTAAGCTGAACACTATCTCCGCAATCATGAAATGAAAAAAGCCATTACCTGCTATATAAATGGCAAGACTTAGAATCCACATTATTTTCGAGAGCCCAATGCTGAACTTTCTACCTATTTTATCTGCTATTGCACCGGTGGGAACCTCGAATACCACTATTGCTATTGCTGAAATCGATTGTAAAAACATGATTTCAGAAAAAGCCAGTCCTTTAAAGAAAAGATAGATAACAATAATCGGTCCTAAAATAAGCAATTCGTCAAACATAGAATATATATAAAAAAGTTTAATATTTCGTTTAAGATTCATCTTTCATTTCCTTTCATACATTTTAAAAAGGATACTTTTTTAAGTACCCTTAATTTATCTTCTAATATTATTGACCAAAGACCACATTTCATCTGCCGCTCTTATAGATTTGGTATTCAACTCATACGCCCTTTGAGTAGAAATCATTTGAATAAGTTCTTCACCAATATCAACATTAGATTTTTCTATATAACCCTGTCTCAATATGGTTTTAGAATTTTCCATATCGATAGACTCAATTTCATCCGCCACTAAATATCCGTTTCCATTTTCTAAAAGCAAATCATAATCTTCTATAGAATAGAGTTTCACTTGGCCTACTATAGATTTATTGCCATATTTATCCGTTTGATTGATTTGCCCGGAATTAGTTATTTCAAGAATCGATTCCGATGATATTTCATCAGAAAAATATTCTACATCAACTTCATTCCCTAAATCATCAACCAGATGACTGTTTTCAGAAAGTCTAAAATTGCCGTTGCGAGTAAGATATAAGTTATCAGTCTCATCTATGATGCCAAAATAACCTTCTCCCTCAATGGCTATTGCATACGGGTTTTCAGCTTGAACTATTGCTCCTTGCTCTATGTCTCTAAAAGGATTAGAAACTTTTGAGCCGATGCCGATAGCTGCATTTCCCTGTCTCGCATTATCCGATAAAGGTATTCCACTATTTTTTATTGAATCGCTTAGCAAACTCTCAAAGTTTGTTTCTAATTTTTTATAACCATCCGTTTGAGTATTAGCAATATTATTAGAGATCAAATCCAGTTTTTCTTGAAGAGCAGCCAAGCCCGATCTACCAGTACTTAAAATTCGATACATTTAAATCCTCCTCTTACAGTTTTCCAACTTCATTTACTGCTTTTGAAAGCATTTCGTCTATGGATTGTATAACCCTTTGATTTGATTCAAATGCCCTTGATATCTCAATCATTTTGACCATTTCATCCAACACGTTCACATTGGAATTTTCTTTGAATCCTTGAACAAGTCTAAAATCGCCTTCTATCACTTGAGCGTTTTTATTATTGACATATACTCCATTTCCCAAATTCTCTAGATCATCATAATTTGAAAAATCGTCGATTGTCAATGTATATAACAAATCGTTGTCATTTCCTAAAATTCTACCGTCACTCTTAATTGTGAATTCGGTATCTTTCAAATTTATCTTCCCATCTATACCAGTTGACGCATTTTTCCCTGTCAAATAATGACCCTGACTATTAGTCAAATTCCCAATTCCGTCAATTCTAAAGCTGCCATTTCTAGAATATCCATTTTGACCGGATTCATCAACAATCTGGAAAAATGCATAACCATCAATAGCATAATCGTATTCTTTTCCTGTCTCAATTATTTGTCCCTGAGTGAAATCTGTCTTCATTCCGTCAATTTCCGTTCCTAAAGAAATACTTCCCACTATTTCACTTTCAGTCTTCTCGCTTTTTATAACATTGACATTATTATCTGATTTTACTAAAACTGTCTGTTTTTTAAAAGAAGGTGTTTCAGCGTTAGCTAGGTTATTTGCAACATTTTCTTGCCTTTTCTGTTGTACTATCATTCCTGATGTCGCCGTGTATAATCCTTTAATCATTTTCTTCCTCCTTGTAAAAATCGGTTATTTTCATTTCGTTAGGATATATCATCCCCATGTCTCTCGCTCTTTTTTCAATATCATAATCAGATAACTCTTTAGCCGATGAAACCATTATGAGTAAACCACATAATACTAAACCTACACCTAAACCGATTAAAAATTCAGGACTGATCTTTATTCTTTTGAAAATCTTTTTAATAATAAGATCTCCCCCTTATTCATCCCAGTCATTTTAGATATTTCATCAACCGATTTATTTTTTATATCAATGTCATTTAAAAATTTTTGATGTTCTGATTCTTTTTTCTCTTCTAAATGATTCATCCTATTTTCTATGTTATTCAATCTTTCAACAATTCCATCACTCACACTAATAATATCGGCTGAAGGATGTAAATCATTTATGTTATCATCATCGTTTTTTACAACTTCATCTAAAATCTCGTCGAATTTGTTCTCTTTTTTCTTAGAATATATTCCCCATATAACAAATAACATTCCAATACTAATTAATAATATTTCCATATTTAAATCTCCATATACTTCTTAATACTATTTTTTAATTTGATTAATATTTTGCCATGCAATTGTGAAACCCTTGAAGAAGAAATTTCTAAAATTTCAGCTATATCCTTTACAGGTAATTCCTCAAAATAAAGAAGATTTAAAAGCACCTGTTCTCTTTCTTTCAAACTTTTAATTGCATAACCTAAAATATTTTTTCTTTCCTCATTTTCTAATATTTCTTCTGGGTTTTCCGCATCCCTATCTTCGATTATATCTTTGAGCGTATATTCTTGATCAATTTTATAAAAAATGATTTTATCTAAAGAATAACCCGATAAATGATGAATTGATGCATATATTTTATTTAGGTCCACATTTGTAATGTCCAAATACTTTATCAATTCCAAATCTGTAGGTTCCCTCATTAATTTTTGTTGCAATTTTACTACTGCATCATATAGTTTGTTTACCTTATCCATTTTTGTTCTTGAAACCTTTCCGCGAACCCTGAGTTCATCGTAAATAGCTCCCTTGACGCGCCATCTAGCATATGTTTCAAAAGATGTGTTTTTTGAAGTGTCGTACCTTTCTAATGCATCCATAAGCCCGATAAAACCGATGCTGATTAAATCATCTCTATCAAATTCTCCACTGTAATTTGCAAACGATGAGTCTACAATTTTTTGAACCAATGGAATATACTTAACTATTTGGTTTTCTTTATTGCGATAGCTCATATCTTCTGACATATGCATCCCCACTTTATTTCGAATAAGACTTAAGTTGATTCCTCATTTTTTTGAAAACATATTGAATAATTTTTTCTTTCACAACATTGCCTATATCAATAAATTGAACACCTAACCTATATGAGTATTCACTATTTTTCAATCTCTCTTTTCTTCTGACTTTACCTACCACAACCACATTTATCTGTGAATTTTCAATGACTATTATCAGCCGGTCGTTCATTTTCAATTCTTCCTTGACGACCATTCCAACGCCTTCGCCGCACAAATCGACCGCCATGCAGTTCTTGATGCGTTTCCCATAGTGTCTTTCAATATCTTCATACATAATCAAGTCCGAACTGAATGTTTCATTTTGTTCGAGAGCTAAATACTTCATTTCAAGAATCACTGGTACTCTCACAAATTTTCTTCTTTGCACTACACTGAATTCTTTTGGAGTGTCTATTCCATAAAGAACAATATTATCTATAACCTCGCTTATTATCACTGAATAGAATCCATAAATTTTCTTTTTAGTGTAATAAACAATTTTCAATTCACTGCCTTGTTTTAAATTCCTGACTATACCATTTAACATGGGAGCACTAATAAACAAAGCATTATCGTTAAAATCCATTAATGTCGAATTTCCAATGAGCTCATTATCGACAGAAAACACTTCAATTTTGCTTTTTAATTCATATTCCAATACCTTCACCCCAGATTATCCAAATACTTTTAACAATCGATTGTATACTTCATCTATAGCTTTTACTTTGATTTTATTTTTTTTATTATTTAAAAAATCTTTGGAAATATTGTCAATACAAAGACTTGCCAAGCTGTTAGGATATTTTATTATAAAAGGCATCTGTTTCATAACAGAGTTGTTAACCCTGACATCGTTGACTACATGACCTAAATATATTAATTTGATTCCTAGAAACCGATTCGTCGTCTCATTCAATTTTCGGAAAGTATTGAGCGCCTCTTTTTCATCATTAACTCGATTTACAACAACATTTATTTTCTTCTTTATATTCAAACTGCCAATAATTTTAATAACACTATAAACATCCGTTATTGAAGTCGGTTCAGGAGTTGCAACTAAAATAACTTCATCGGAAAAAGTGATGAATGACATTTGATTCATTGAAATCCCGGCACCTGTGTCAATCAATATAATATCAAACCCACTGAGTTTTTTAAATTGACTGACAAAGATTTGCTTCTCCATCACATCCAATTTGCTGAGTTCCAAGATACCAGAGCCGCCTGGGATGATTTTAGTTCCTTCGGGTCCATCAAAAATCGCCTCTTCAATATCTTTGCCTCTAAACATAACATCATATAGAGTTACTTTAGGAGCGATTCCCAATAAAATATCGACATTGGCCATTCCCAAATCTGCGTCTAGAACAAGAACTTTTTTTCCGCCTTTTTGTAAAGAAATGGCTAAATTCACTACAATATTAGTCTTCCCAACGCCGCCTTTACCACTAGCGATTGTAAAAATTCGAGTGTCAGGGTTCTTTGCAAACATTCCATTCAATTTTTTCTTTTCAACAACTAAATCGATTAAATTATCTGCTTGATTTTTCATACTTTGATTTCTCCCCAAATGTATTTAAATAAGACATCTCTTGTCGCATTTTCCAAATCATCCGGTACCACTTGTCCCATGCTTATATAAGATATAGGTTTATCACATAAATAGAATGTATTTAGTATGCTCCCGTAGCTTAACGTTTCATCAAATTTTGTCAATATCAAATTGTCAAAACCGACATTTTGATAATTCTTCACTATTTGAATAAAATCCGTATTTTTACTTGTCATACTTATAACCAATGATACTTCTTTTTCTTCAACTTCATCTAAATATTGTTTCAATTCGCCCATTTGCTCGGCATTTTTGTAACTACTGCCAGTCGTATCGATCAAGATCAAATCACAATCGCTTAAATTGTCCAAAGCAGTTTTCATATCATCTTTATCAGATACCACCTCTACAGGAATATCTAATATATTTGCATATATTTTTAGCTGTTCAACAGCCCCTATACGATAGGTGTCAATTGTAATAAGACCTACATTTCTATGATTGACTAAGAATTCTCTTGAAGCTATCTTCGCAATGGTTGTAGTCTTACCGACTCCTGTCGGACCTATCAGTGCGAGAATTCTTGAATCTGGTGTTCTTACATTGAGTTTATTATTAAATCGATTCATTAAAAATTCATATAGAATAATCTTATTTATCTCATTTTTATTTATACTGTTTTGCTTGCAATACGATTCAAAATCATCAATAATCACTTTACATAAATCCATTTCGCTAAAAAGTTCGTAAATATCATCGTTTTGATCAACAATTTTATTTACGCTTGAGTGATTAGATTCGATAAGTTGTTTAACGACTTCTTTTATTTCACTTATCTCACTTTTTAAAAATTCTTCTTGTTCTCTCTTGTGACTAGAAACATTTTTTTCAACTACCGGCTCCTGTTTAACTTCAACCGCAGCAGTCACTTCCATCATTTTAGGTTTTAAAAAACCCAAAAATCCCTTTTGTGTAACTCGCCTTTTATTGATGATTACAGCCTCGCTGCCGAGTTCTTCTTTTATTTTAATCATTGCTTCATATATATCTTCTACATAATAATTTTTAATTATCACTTATCTTCACCATCCCAACACCCTCTATTTCAACTGAATTTGGTATCTCATTTAATGATAACACAGGTAAATCCGGAAATGTCATTTCAATCAATTTTCTATAAGGTGCGCGGATACGAGGAGATACCAACATTATCAGTTGCGCTCCACTAATCATGTTGATCGTCAACAAACTATCTACGCTCTCTAAAATTCTAGTATTCATTTCTGGACTTATCGCCGGGAAAGAACCTTGAAAAGATTTTTGAATACTATTATATATCTTTTGCTCAATCTCCGGATGAATAGTAATGACATTTAAAGTGTTATCCTCATCGATATATCGTTTTGTAATGGTGCGTCCCAATCTATACCGGACATATTCAGTTAACAATTCGATGTCTTTTGTATTTGGTGCATAGTCAGCCAATGTCTCAAGTATTGTTACAAAATCTCTAATCGATACATGCTCGCTAAGTAGATTTTGCAATACTTTTTGGATATCGCCAACTGATAAATAATCAGGTACCAATTCCTCTACAACCGCATTGTTGTTCTCCTTGACCATATCGAGCAATGCCTTTACTTCTTGTCTTCCCATCAATTCTTTACTATATTTTTTAATCGTCTCATTCAAGTGAGTTACTAATACAGTAGTCGGATCAATAATGGTCAATCCTTTCATTTCCGCTTCTTCTTTTTTACTTTCATCAATCCATACAGCTGGTAATCCAAATGTAGGTTCTAGAGTTTCCTTGCCTTGTATATCTATTTTCTCACTCCCTGGATCCATCACCAATAAATGTCCATACATGAGCTCGCCTTTTGCAACTTCGTTACCTCTTATTTTTATTACATATTCATCTGCTTTTAACTGCAAATTATCTCTTATTCTTATCGGTTGAACAATAATTCCCATTTCGGATGCACATTGTCTTCTTATAGTAGAAATTCTATCAAGCAGATCTCCACCTGAAGATTTTTCTACTAAAGAAATTAAACCGTATCCAATTTCGATCTCAAGAGTTTCCGTTTTTATATATCTCATAACATCATCTGGTTCTTTTTCTACTTCCTTCGTCGCCTTCTTTTTCTGAATAACAGTCTTTTGCTTTTCCTTTTGCTTCTCTTCTTCATATAAAAAGTATGCAATAGCACCACTTATTAAAGACAGTAGTAAAAATAAAATGTTAGGAAGTGCAGGAACAAATCCAAGAAACATTAAAACTATAGCTGTCATGGCTATAACCTTAGGTATTGAGAACAACTGCATCGCCATTTCTTTACCAAAATTACTCTTTGAAGCAGATCGTGTTACCAAGATACCTGATGCTGTTGAAATAAGTAAAGCCGGCACCTGACTTACAAGTCCATCACCTATTGTCAAAACTCCAAACATCTGAATTGCTTCCCCAAATGGTAAACCCTTTTGTCCCGAAAATATCGCAATACCACCTACAAAGTTGATAAGCACTATAACTATACCCGCTATGGCATCTCCTTTTACAAATTTGAGAGCACCATCCATTGATCCGTAGAAGTCGGATTCACGTTGCAGATTCTCTCTTCTATCTCTCGCTTGTTGATCGTTAATAACACCTGCATTCAAATCGGCATCTATACTCATCTGTTTACCCGGCATCGCATCTAAAGTAAATCTAGCTGCAACTTCAGCAACCCTGCCGGCTCCATTAGTTATAACAATAAATTGTATAACCACAATAATAATAAATATTACAGCTCCAACAATATAATTATTACCTGTTACGAAACCACCAAAAGCAGAAATTACTTCTCCTGCATAGCCTTTGCTAAGTATTAGACGAGTTGAAGATACATTCAGCCCAAGTCTATATAATGTGGTAATCAATAGCATTGTAGGAAACACTGAGAATTCGAGCACATCCACCGTGAACATGGTTAATAGGATAATTATAACCGCCAAAGCAATATTGATAGCCAAAAATACATCCAACAGGAATGTAGGCACCGGTAAAATTATCATTGCGACAATACCGATAACACCGAATGCGGTGATAATATCTAAATTTTTATTTATATTTTTATTTATATTATTTATCAAATTCGATTCCATAATCTACCTCAAATAGTTTTTTGTGCGATTCATTTTATAAATTGCCGCTAATATTTCAGCAGTAGCTTTATAAAGGTCTATAGGTATTTCTTTTCCCACTTTTGCTTTTTTGAATAGCATTCTCGCCAAAGGTTTATTTTCCATAATGGGAATATCGTTTTCCTTCGCAATCTCTCTAATCTTCATAGCCACATTGTCAGCGCCCATCGCCATGACCATAGGTGCTTCATCGACTCCATCTTCATATTTGACAGCTACCGCGATATGAGTAGGGTTTGTAATTACCACATCAGTTTTCGGTACATCTTCCATCATGCGCGACATTGCAAGTTGTCTTTGTTTTTGCCTTCTCTGAGACTTAATCAATGGATCTCCTTCCATCTGTTTCATCTCTTCTTTGATTTCATGCTTTGTCATTCGCAAATTTTTCTTGTGGTCATACTTCTGAAAAACTAAATCTATAACCCCTAAAGAAAGTAAAACAATGGCAATCTTTATAACCAAACTGATAATCAAATCCTTCATATATGAGTAAATTTGTGCTACATTGATATTTGTCAATTTATATATGTTGAATATATTGTCTTTTATAAAAGCATACGCCACATAACTGATTAAAATAAGTTTGAACAATGTTTTAACTAGATTGAAAATTGATTTTTTTGAAAATTGATTTTTAAATCCTTCAATAGGGTTAAGCTTTTTGAAGTTGGGTTTCAAAGGATCCAATGTAAATAAAAATCCCGATTGCACCAAGTTCGCAATTATTCCTCCAAGCATAACAGTTATAAACACAATAGCAGTTATACTGAAAAAATAATAGACATTATAAGAAAACATGCCCCTAAGACCGATATTCGCAACATCCAAATTGATGTTGTTTAAAGACCTATATAAGAATAAATATAAATTTTCAAATGCCTTTTCTCCGCTAACCACGGTTAGTATTACAATAATCAACAATATAATTGCAGAATTCAAATCAGCGCTTTTGGCAACTTGACCTTTTTTTCTAGCGTCTTTTACTTTTTTAGGTGTGGGATCTTCGGTCTTTTCTTCTGTAGCAAAATAAAATCCTGTACAATCGATACTCGCCTCGACTTCAGAAGAAAAACTAAAATTTATTGCATTACTTCTACTATGATGGATTGTCAATGTCATTAGTAAAGCGATAAAATTGATTATTTCAATCCATTTCATTTAATCATCCTTAATATCATGCAAGACTTTTTATAATCTTATCCAAGTAATACGGCAAACTCTCGATAACCGGCATAACAGCGCTTGATACTGCAGGAATCAAAATAATGAGTACTGTGATTCCAATCAATACCTTCATCGGTAAACCTAAAATGAAAACATTGATCTGCGGTACCGCTCTAGCTAACATTCCCATGATAATGTCAGTTAAAAATAAAATCATCAACATCGGCAATGCGATTTGAAAAGCAACTTTAAAACTGTTTGTAAATATAAAAACAAAATCCAATCCATTTACAATTGCCAGGCTTTTCATCCCTATCGGCATTATGTCATATGATCTTATCAGCGATACTATTAAATAATGGTGGGCATCCACCACTAAGAACAGAGCAAGACCAAGCCAATAGTAAATTTTCCCAAAGATCGACACCTTATTCTGAGTAACCGGATCATAAGTTGTACCGATGGAAAATCCAATTTGAAAATCTATCAATTGTCCAGCCATCTGAATTGAAACGAATACTAAATAAGTTGCAAATCCAAGTGCCATACCATAAACTGTTTCAAATATAATCTGCATGGAATAACCGATAATGCTCTCACTTACAACAATATCAACACTAATTGCTGTATAAATTATATAACTAAGTACAATACTCAGCCCGATTTTTAAAAGATTCGGAATTCCTTTTGTGCTAAAAAAAACACTCGTATATATGAAACTAGCTATGCGTACCAACACAAGAAAATAAACTGTAAAATTATAATATTCCATAATACCTACCTGATTACATTAGCAACATTATCGAACATTCTAATTGCAAAACCTGTTACTTGATTAAGCATATAAGGTCCTAATAATATTAAGCTAGTAAATACCGCTACGATTTTCGGAACAAAAGTAAGTGTTTGTTCCTGAATTTGAGTCGTAGCCTGAAAAATACTTATCAAAAGTCCTACTATAAGAGCCACTCCTATAATAGGTCCTGCTGTTAATAAAATTGTAAGTAGTGCATCCCTAATTATATCGACAACCATTGTCTGACTCATAAAAAACTCCTATACAAAACTTTCTACTAAAGATTTAACAATCAGATACCATCCATCGACCATTATAAACAGCAAAAGTTTAAATGGAAGCGAAATCATAACTGGTGGTAACATAAACATACCCATGGACATTAAAATACTCGCTACAATCATATCTATAACAATAAACGGAATAAAAATCATAAATCCCATTTGAAAGGCCGTCTTTAATTCACTTATTACAAAGGCCGGTATCAAAGTCGTAAATTTTATTTCACTAATGTTGTTGGTAGCCTCTTCATTTGCTATCTCTTCAAATAAGGCGAGATCTTTTTCTCTAGTCTGCCTGATCATAAACTCTTTTATAGGCTTAGAGCCGATCTCTATGGCTTTTTCTTGAGTAATTGCTTCCTCTAAATATGGATTTATGGCATTGTCGATTACATCGGTATAAACAGGTGCCATTATGAATAATGTTAGAAATAAAGCCAGCCCCACCAATACTTGATTTGGAGGTGTTTGCTGAGTAGCTAACGCACTTCTCATCAATGACAACACTATAATGATTCTTGTGAAAGAAGTCATCAATATTATTATTGACGGCACTAAGGTCATTACAGTCAATAAAACAAGAATTTTAATGCTGTTGACATAATCATCAGCAGTTTCTGGAGCTGTGATATTCAAATCCATATTTGGTATTTCAACATTGAATTGATCAGCAAACGAAAATGTTGGAAATATCAATATTATTAGTATCATTGTCATAAAAATAGTTTTTTTAATCATTCTTAACAAGTTTCCCTTTAAAAGATTTCCAATCAAGTTGGTTGGATATTTTGCTTGTTTCATTCAAAATTTCAATTTCTGCCTCGTTTAAAGTTTTAAGATCGACGATATTAGCTTCTGTGACACCTAAAACATGATATTCATCACCGATTTTCACAACGCTTATAGCCGCCTTATTAAAAACAGGTGTAGTTTCAATAACACTTAACAATTTACCGTTATTCATTTTTTTTAGATATTTATTGCCAAATTTCAAACTGATATACGCCAACAAAATAACGAGAGGCAAAGCGACAAATAATCTTAGGAAACTAGAAGTAATATTATAATCCATTTTCTCACCTACTGAATTAAAAAATTAATGAAGTAAACTTTTAATACAATTTCATCTTCATATAATTCATTAACCTTATCTTTTATCTCATTTTTAAGCATATCTGAGTTTTCTACATTCATGACATCATCTGCCGACTTTGCCCTCAGCGTTTCAATTATAATATCTCTCATCTGCGGAATATTATTATTTAATCTCTTTAGTTCCTTTTTATCCTCATAAGTAATGACAATGCTGGTTTTCAAATATCTTCTAGCATTCTCATCATTGAGATTGATAACAAATTCATCCATCTGAAATATTTGTTCTTCAATTTTTTTTGCACTTTCACCTTCTTCTGATTCAAAGAAGAATGATTTCGTAAAAAATGCATATCCAACAAAAGCTACAACTAAAAATATTATTATCAACGGAATGATAATAATCATTTTGTTATTTTTCTTTTTTTCAGGTGGTTGTATAT
>DAOURC010000065.1 GCA_030625285.1 Eubacteriales bacterium | reverse complement strand
TTTTACTTTATCAATATTATCGACAATTGCATTTTCAGTAAGTTCTAACTCCAGCCTAGATGGATCAATGCCATACAGGTTGAGATTGTACTCGATAAAATCAATCAGTGCATCATCTTTTAAGTCATTTGAAGAAACATTTACTGAAATATTAGTTTCGAAGCCTTCATTTTTCCAAGTATGAAGTTGAATGATTGCATTTTTTACAACCCATTTCGATATTTCATTAATAAGCAGGGTTCTCTCGGCGATTTTAATAAATTCAGCGGGATTTACAATTCCATATTGTTTATCATGCCACCTTAAGAGAACTTCAAAACCGATTATTTTATTTGTACTTGTATTTATTTTAGGTTGATAAACCAATGCAAATTCATTGTTTTTAATTGCTCTAGTCAATGAAACGAGAATATTGTGTTCCCTAATTTTTCTTTGAGCAATCAAATCGGAGTATACAGCAATACTTTGATTGTTTTCTTCGATTTCAGTCAATGCAATACAAGATTTTTTTAATATTATTTTAGCAGATTCATCGTGAAAAGGGTAATTGGCGATACCGATTTTTATAATTGCTTTTATCGGTATGCCATCAATAATCAATGGGTCCTGAAAACGATTGATGATTTTCAGTGAATCCGAATATGTTTCATCGATGTTTTTATTCGTTGAAATAATTCCTATATTATGATTGCTCAAGGAGTAAAGTGAATCTTCATTGAAAAACAAAGAAAGATGTTCAATAGATTTTTTTATTACTTGTCTATATGAGTCATCGCTTATATGTCTTTGAATAAAATGATAATTGGAAAGTTCGAAATTGATGACAGAAATGTCTGCATATTCATTACCGCTGATAAGTTGGTCGAGATCATCGATCATAATACTGGTATTCGGCAAACCTGTGATTATATTTGTGGATTGATGCTGTTCTATCAGCCTATAATGCTCTTCAGTTTTATTGATTAAAAAGCCGACGAAAATTGCAGACATGACAAAACACATTGTACTTATTGCCCAATCTGTTATATCTAAAACGTAGTTTACATTATTGTCGAATTGTATTAATGTTCCTAACAAAATACTACAAAGCACCGCATATGAGACTCCGCCTCTGATGCGAAATATTACAGATGAAGAAATTATCGGAATATACATCAAATGAGATAGTGAACGATTATAATTATAATATTTGTACATGATGAGATAGAGAATAAACACTGTAAGCAAGAAATAAATTATGTGTAATTTTTGTTTTTTTGCAGATAAAAGATTTCTGATATATTCATACGACATATTTTTATACAATCCTTTCTTGTATATATAAATGCAAATAAATTCTTATATGTATATTATATATCATTTTATGATAAAATATATACATGATATAGATATATGGAGGATAAAAATGTATAAGATAAATCCAGTGAAAAAAGTAGCTGCAATTCACGACCTTTCCGGTTTTGGAAGAGCATCGTTAACTGCCATAATTCCAATATTATCTTCAATGGGTGTCCAAGTATGCCCAGTTCCAACTGCAATTTTATCGACTCATACCGGTGGATTTGAAAACTTTACATATGTCGATTTAACTGATTCCATGGAAGGGTATATTGACCATTGGGCCAAGCTAGGTTTAGAATTCGATTGTATCTACAGCGGATTTTTAGGTTCGGTCAGACAGATTGAAATCGTTTTAAAGGCGATAGATTTATTCTCTTCAAATGAAAGCTTCGTGGTTGTCGATCCGGTCATGGGCGATGATGGTAAATTATACACGACCATGGATGAAAAAATGGTCGCATCTATGAAGCATCTAGTTAAAAAAGCCAATATAATCACACCGAATTTTACTGAGGCTACGTATTTATTGGGAAAAGAATATAATTTAAATATAAATGAAGATGAGATTAAGAATTGGCTTAGGGAGTTATCGGATATGGGACCTAGCATTGTAATCTTAACTAGTGTTCCTCAACAAGAATCTAATGGTAAGACAAGTGTGATTGCCTATAATAGAGATAACGATGTTTTTTGGAAAGTGACTTGTACATACATACCGGCCTCATATCCCGGGACTGGAGATGCCTTTACAAGTGTAGTCATCGGCAGCTTGCTTCAAGGAGATAGTTTGCCGGTAGCACTGGAAAGAGGAGTGCAATTCATTACAACAAGTATCAAAGCGAGTTATGGATTTGATTATCCTAAACGGAATGGCATTCTTTTAGAAAGAGTGTTGGATTCACTGAAATTACCTGTAATGTCTAGTAGCTATGAATTGCTAGAATAAATGAACAATAATAGGTCCTGTCGGTTGCAAACTGATTAGGACCTATTATTTTGCAATTAATAACAAAGTTTATATTTTTTGTGTAAGGGTATAAACCGAGAGTAGATGATTAACATGATATCCATATTGGTGTATTGCTAAAGTTGGGAGGGATTAATTGTGAAAAGAAAGTTTATTGGTATAATTTTGATACTGGCGCTGATATTGACGATGAGTGCATGTGGAAGCAAAACTGAAACCATAGGTGATACCGAGATTGAAACTGACGATGATACTACAACGATTACAAGTGATCAATCAGAAGTGGTTGTTTCTAGCGATATGAGTAAAAGTGTACCTATTCCAGAAGGTTATCCGGAAGATATTCTTCCTATTTACGATGATTTGTTTATTGCAACTGCGTCAAAAAATTTAGATGGTTCATATGCCATCATAGGTTTTACAGATGCCAGTATTTCAGATGTTGCAAAATTTTACGAAAAAATATTTGAAAATGCAGAAGTTCTAATGAAAGATACAAGTGATGGTAATTATATGAATATGGGAAGCCTAGACGGAAGTTCATATACTATATCTTCGTCTCCTGCAACTGAAGGAATGGAATACAAAACCGGTGTAACAATAATATTTTTGCCTTTAGATTTATTTGAAGAAGAAGAAGGAGAAGAAGAGGAGGAGGAAGAGGAAGAAGAAGAGCTTGTTCCTACTGGAGAAATGATTATACCTGAAGGTGTGGAAATGCATGAGGATTATCCAGAAGACATAATGCCGATAAATACCGATGGTGTAATTGAATTGGCTGTTGCAATGGAGCAGGGTGGGAAAGATATGATAGGTTATATGTCCACTTGTGAACCTGATGAAATATTGGACTATTATTTAGAAATATTTGAAGAAGCCGATAATTTCAATCAACAAAGTTTCGGTCCGACCATAGTTCTAAAAGGTGAAATCGATGGTGTGGATTTCGAAGTTGGAATTACAATAAATGATGAAAACACTGGAGAAGATTTAAAATACAAAACTTTAATTCGGATAGTGTATTGATAGTAAGTTGGATTAATAGAATTCCCGGGTGAAATTTCACCTGGGAATTTTCATTTCATAGGGTATTATATTTTGGTAGGGGTATAATATAAACATTAATTGACAGGGTGTGAAATGATGATTAAGATAATTGAAAAAATGAATAAAATTGTACTTTTCATAATCATAAGCATTCTATTGATCGGTGTTTGGTGGGGAACAATAAATAGATTCAGTAATTTTGTAACCGATTCAAGAGATAATTTATTCAATGAAGAAATCAACAGCATGAGTACTCAAATTTCTAAAATATTCGAAAGTAAATTGAATATCATTAAAAGCTTGAATGCATTTGTCACGCTCAAAATCGAAGATGGACTCAGTCAAGAATTGTTTGATGATTATGGTGAGAAGAGCAAGCTCGTTGAAAAGGGAATTTTAAACATCAATGTCGCTCCTAATGGAGTTGTCAGGTATGTATATCCTTTAGAATATAACAAGGATGTCATCGGGCAGGACTTAATCAACGATGATCGAGAAGAAGTCAAAACTGACATTGAGTATTCAATAAAAACTAAGTTGAGTATTATCAGTGAGCCAATTGAATTTGTTCGTGGTGTTGAAGGTGTGATAATTAGAGATCCAGTATTCATCGATGATGAATTTTGGGGTTTTGTGACTATTGTCATGGATGCAAGTGTACTCACTGATGTTATAGATGCTTATAACGGCGCAGGACTTTTTAATTATGTTTTGATCAAGGGAAACGATAAAATGTTTTATGGTACTGAATTTGAAAATAACGAATATGATTTAGTGGTTGATGTGCCGAGTGATTATATGGAACTATCAATTGCTGGAAAATTAAATGAAGATTATATCTATCTTAATGATGATATTACAAAGTTTGTCAGATATATCAGTTTAGGATTTTTGTTTATTGCAATTTATCTCGTATATGATATAACTCACACAAACGAATTGCTCGGTAGAAGAATAAACAAAATGATTTATTTCGATAAATTGACAGGATTGCCGAATAGAAGATCACTTGAAAAAAAATCATTGGAGTTAATGAAAAAAGGCGATTTTTATTTGGTGTTTGCGGATCTTGATGATTTTAAATTTATTAACGATACTCATGGACATACTCTTGGAGATGTACTGCTTAAACAAATTTCAGATATTCTATATAGTTATCTGAGTAAAAACATCACTGTTTATAGATGGGGTGGAGATGAATTTATATTCACTATCGAAAGTGAATCAAAAGAGAAAGTGGAAGATAGTATTACAGAGATATTGAATCACTTCGAGAAACCTTTCAAAGTTGAAAACAACACTTTCAATATTTCAGTAAGTATGGGAATCGTGCATTATCCAAGTGATTCCGATGGAATGGATGATATGATCAAAAAAGCTGATATTTCTATGTATAGCATTAAAGAATCAGGTAAAAACGGTTATATTTTCTTCAATGAAATAGATACAGCAAAATATTTTGAAAATATCGAACTGAATAATAGAATGAAATCAAAAGAATTTATTGATGAGCTGCTTGTATATTATCAACCTAAAATAGACATTCAAAGCAATAAAATCGTCGGTGTTGAAGCATTGGTTAGGCTGAAGAATAAAGATGGTTCATTAGTGTCTCCAAATAAATTCATTCCAGTCGCTGAGGAAAACGGTTATATAAATGCAATAGATCGAAAAGTTGTTGAAATTGCATTTAGAGATATTAGACGCATTAATGATAATATGGAAAGCAGAATAAAACTTTCCATTAATCTATCACCAAAAGATATCAACTGGGATATGGTTGAATATATAAAAGAGCAAATAAAAATTTCTGGTATCAAATCTAGTGATATCGAGATTGAATTAACCGAGACAGCTGTGTTGGAGAATATTGAATCAGTTGTTGA
>DAOURC010000018.1 GCA_030625285.1 Eubacteriales bacterium | reverse complement strand
ATGTTTAAAGAAGGAAATGCAGCAATTATCTTAAATGGTGCATGGTCATGGTCTTCTTATAAAGAAGCTGGTATCAATGTAGGAATCGCACCACTTCCAACAGTACCAGGTGGAAGCAATGGTCTGCCATTCTCTTCTACTAAAGGATATATGATTTCAAGTTTCTTGAAAGACGAGAAGAAAGAAGCAGTAGTTAAATTCTTTGAATTTTTCTTAAATGCTGAGAATGATGCTAAATTTGCATTGTTAAAAGCTGAAGCTCCAACTAACTTAGAAGCAAGAGAACTTGAATCAATTATAAATGATGAGTTGCAAAAAGCAGCTGTAGATACAATTAACTTTACAACTCCAATGCCTATCATTGCTGAAATGAGAGCGATTTGGGATTCTATTAGACCGGAATTAGAAGCTGTAATCTCTGGAGATACAACTCCAGAAGCTGCTGCTAAGGCAATGCAAGAAAGAGCGATTGATGGAATTGAAATAATTAAAGGCGAATAGTAATCAATAGTAAAAATAATTATTAAGAGAAATGGTTTTCTCCATTTCTCTTAATATTTTTGGAGGAGTATATGGCTACTTTAGCGAGAAAAATAAAAAAGAACAACAAGCCAAAACCAGAAGCACAATTGGTTAATAAATGGACGCCGGCGTTTTATATGCTTCCTGCGATGATTATTATGCTCAGT
Source organism: Eubacteriales bacterium (assembly GCA_030625285.1). GTDB lineage: Bacteria > Bacillota > Clostridia > Peptostreptococcales > Acidaminobacteraceae > DAOURC01. The sequence continues at coordinate 8,300 of DAOURC010000018.1, read as the reverse complement.
ATGGTTTTGTACCCATTTGGATATGGAGTTATGTTATCGTTTACAAATATGAGTTTGACGAAATTCTTTAATCCGGATTTTATTTGGTTTAGAAACTATGTGAGATTGATTCAAGATGGCGTTGTATTTGCAACATTTTTTAGAACTATTATTTGGACTTTTACAAATGTTTTCTTTCATGTAACTATCGGACTATTTCTGGCATTGTTATTAAATAGGAAATTGCCGGGAAAAAGTATTTTAAGAGTACTTCTAATAATCCCATGGGCTGTACCGCAATATATTTCAGCTTTGACTTGGAAATCAATGTTCAACTATGTTTATGGTGCTATAAATATTGCATTAAAGATGGTAGGACTTAATCCTATAAATTGGCTTTCGGATCCAACGATGACTTTTGTCGGTGCGATAATAACAAATATATGGCTTGGTTTTCCTTTCATGATGATGATAGCTTTAGGTGGACTTCAATCTATTGATAAATCATTATATGAAGCTGCTGATATTGATGGAGCTACAAGTTTTCAAAAATTAAAAAATATTACACTTCCATTATTAAAACCGGTTATGACTCCAGCTATTATTTTGGGCACAGTGTGGACATTCAACCAGGTTAATGTAATTATCTTGATTGCAGGTGGATTTGGTAACGAAAAAACTCAAATTCTAGTAACGGAAGTATATAGATTGGCATTCAATTTCTATAGATATGGTTATGCTGCTGCATATTCTGTTGTAATATTTTTAATGTTATTAGTATTTTCGATGATTTATGTAAGAAAAACTGGTATTCTAAAGGAGTTGGAATAAATGAGAAAAAAAATAGCGAGTCATTTTGAAAGAAATGATTCACCTTTAAAAACTGTACTTATATATCTAGTGTTGATCTTCTTTGCTTTTATTGCAGTTTATCCGCTTCTTAATGTATTATCTGTTTCTCTAAGACCGAATGATTCTATGTTTTTGACTACACTTGAGATCATACCTGATAACTGGTCGTTGGATAACTATAGAACAGCATTGTTTGAAAAAGACTTACTGCTTTGGATTAGAAATAGTATGCTTATTTCAACTTTGACCGCTTTAACTGGAGTATCGCTTTCAGCGACTGCTGGTTATGCATTTTCTCGGTTTAGATTTTTTGGAAAGAAACAAGCGATGCTTTTATTTTTAGTAACGCAAATGTTTCCAGCACCGATGCTTTTATTGCCGATGTTTATAATGCTGACTAAACTAGGCTTGATTAACAATTTTTTCGGACTACTGATTCCTTATACGGCAACTGCAGTACCTTTTACGGTTTGGCTTATGAAGGGATATTTTGATACAATACCAAAGTCTTTAGAAGAAAGTGCCTATATAGATGGATGTAATTCATTTCAGGCTTTTTATAAGATAATTCTACCGCTTGCTACACCTGCACTTGCGATATCTGCGTTATTTGGATTTATGAGTGCTTGGTCAGAATATATTGTTGCTCAGATTATTTTAAGAAAAAGTTCAATGCTTACACTTCCGGTTGGACTTGTTCAGCTTCAAATGGATTTTACAGCAGAATGGGGAGTTTATTCCGCTGCTGCAATTATTACTACGATACCAGTGGTTATTTTGTTTGTTAGTTTATCAAAATATCTAGTTGGTGGTTTGACATTAGGTGGAGTAAAAGGATAAATATCTAGGATGTGATAAAATGAACGTCACAATTAAAGATGTAGCAAAACTTGCAAAGGTTTCACCTTCAACGGTGTCTCGTGTGATTGCAAATAATCCGAGAATATCAGATGATACTAAACAAAGAGTACATGATGCAATGGAAAAATTAAAATACAGACCAAATGCCATTGCAAGGAGTTTGGCTAATAGGAAGACGAATATTTTGGGGATTATTATTCCCAATTCAGATGAAAACCTATTTAAAAATCCATTTTTCATTAATGTACTTAGAGGAATAAGTATATATTCACAAAAAAATGGATATCATATCATGTATACTTATTCAAAAAACGAAGAAGAAGAATTGAATTATTTAAAAGAATACATTTACAGTAATCTCGTTGATGGAATTATTTTGTTGACGGCTGTGGAAAACGACCCGTTGATCCAATATTTAAAAGAAGAAGATTTTCCTTTCTCGGTGATTGGAAGACCCGAGATGTCTGATGGAGTTCTTTGGGTGGACAATGACAATTTCAAGGCTATGTATGATGTGGTCAATTATCTTATTTCCAAGGGATATAGTGAAATCGGATTTGTGGGCGGACCACAGAAGTTCGTTTTTTCCAACGATCGCCTCGAGGGTTATAAAATGGCTCTAGGAGCGAGAGGTTGCCAGATTAAAGATGAATTGATTATTCACACAGACGGATTTGATATGAATAGCGGCTACTTGGCATGCGAGAAGATATTAGAGAATTCAACACCTTCAGCTATAGCTACTACAGATGATTTGCTGGCCTTTGGTGTTCGTAAGTATTTAGATGAAAAAGGGTTAAAAGATGTTAAGGTGACTGGATTCAATAATATTCCAGTCAATGAATTCCAAAAGCCGTCTATTATGTCGGTGGATATAGATTCAGAAGGTTTGGGGTATTCAGTTGCGAAATTATTGATTTCGAAACTGAATGATAAAAAAATGGTGAATAATCATTTAATTGTAGAAACTAAATTGGTGGAAAGAGATTGATAAGAAATGAATAGTGAATTTAGAAATTTGTCGATATATTCAATTTACATTAGAAATCATGGCGATAAAAATACTTTTGAAAAACTGAAAGGCGATTTAAAAAGAATTAGATCTATGAATTTTGATGTCGTTTGGTTGTTACCTATCCATCCTATCGGCAGTGCAAATAAAAAAGGTGAATTGGGATGTCCCTATTCTATCAAAGATTTTGGAGATGTTAACCCTGAATATGGGGATATCGACTCATTTAAGTCGTTTGTGGATGCTGCTCATGAAGAGGGGATAAAGGTGATGATCGATGTAGTGTATAATCACACATCGTATGATTCAAGATTATTCAACGAGCATCCTGAATATTTTATTAAAGATATAAATGGGAAACCATTTTGCAAAGTTGGGGATTGGTCTGATGTAATCGACTTGGATTACGACAATAAAGACGTTTGGCGGCCGATGATTGGATATTTAAAGAAATGGTCGATGTTGGGTGTGGATGGATATAGATGTGATGTAGCTTCTTTAGTACCTGTTGAGTTCTGGAAGATTGCAAGGGAAGAAGTTGCAAAGATAAATCCAAATACAATGTGGCTTGCTGAATCTGTGCATAAGGAGTTCATCGAAGAAATGGCTGAAAAAGGATTCAAGGTATATGACGACAAAGAAGTCTACGGTGCATTTGATATTCTTTACGACTATGATATTCGCTCTCAGTACGAAGCTTTTGTAAAAGGTGAAATCAGTTTAAGAGATTACATTGATGCAGTAAAAAATCAAGATGAAATTTATCCTGAAGATTATATTAAACTTAGATTCATTGAAAACCACGATCAAAAGAGAATGAGTGCATGTGCAGATTCAATGGAGAAAAAGGTTAACTTTACTGTTTTATCATATATGCTTAAAGGTGCTACTTTAGTTTATGCCGGGCAAGAAACTTCGGATATTCATACTCCGAATTTGTTTGAATTGGATTCGGTTAACTTCGATAGGATGATTCCGGAGTATGTCAAGCTTATAGGAAAGCTTAATTTGCTGGTTGAAGACGAAGTATTCAAGACGAAAAATGTAAATTATGAAATAATAGAAGATAATTTGCTTGTCGTAAGGTATGAAGATGATAAAGTCGTATCGGCCATTAATTTTGGAGAAAAAGAAATAGAGTATGATTTTAATCTTAAAGGTGAATATGAAGAGATTTTAGAAGATTCGATATTCGCCGATGTAGATAAACTTAAAATAATAAAACCAATTATAATGAGAAGGAGATAGTTCGAATGGAACTATCTTTTTTATTTTATTTTATTTTATTTTTATTTTTTTTGAATAAAAAAGAAAACGAGCTATCAATTGATAGCTCGAATAGTTTTATTGTTATAGTTTCCAAATTTCCTTTGCGTATTGGGCTATTGTTCTATCGCTACTGAATTTTCCGGCGTTGGACATGTTGATCCATGCCTTCTTGGTAAACCCTAGTTTATCGCTAAAAGCTTCATCTACAGCGCTTTGGGCACTTCTATATGAATCGAAGTCTTTCAGTATGAAATAATTATCGGCATTATGCCAATCAGTGCCTTTCAAAATTGAATCATGCAAATCTTTAAACATTCCTGTGCCTTCATCGCTGAAAGTGCCATCTATCAAACTATCGACAACTCTCTTTAGGCCTTTTGTATGCTTGTAATAGTATTTTGGATCGTAACTATCTTTGATTTCTTCTAATTCCTCTACTCTAGCACCGAAAATAAAATTGGTTTCAAATCCCGCTTCTTCGACTATTTCAACATTTGCGCCATCGTAAGTTCCTATAGTAGGGGCTCCACTAAGCATAAATTTCATATTTCCAGTACCTGAAGCTTCCTTGCCGGCAGTTGAAATCTGCTCAGATATATCGGCTGCTGGGAATAGATGCTCCGCATAGCTAACTCGATAGTTCTGTACAAAAACGACTTTGATCTTATCGTTTATTTCAGGGTCGTTATTTACTAAATCTGCAATTTTGTTTATATAGGCAATTATACCTTTAGCTCTAAAGTAACCAGGAGCTGATTTAGCGCCGAAAATAAATGTTCTTTTATTAATATCCATATTTGGATTTTCTTTTAATCGATAATAAAGATCTAAAATTTGAAAAGCGTTTAAAAGTTGTCTTTTATATTCGTGCAATCTTTTTATCTGGATATCGAATATTGAATTTGTATCTATGTCGATATTTTCGTGTTTTTTGATATATCTTGCCAATTGCTCTTTTTTAGCCATTTTAATATCGATAAATCTTCTTAGTATATCTTCATCGTCAGAATATTTTTCTAAATCCTTTAATTTATCCAAGTTGACTATCCAAGCATCAGATCCAAGCAATTCTGTAATAAGGTTTGATAATTCTGGATTTGATTTAAGCAGCCATCTTCTTTGAGTGATACCGTTTGTTTTATTTTGAAATTTATCTGGATAAATATCATACCACTGCTTTAATTCGGATCCGATCAATATTTCAGTATGGAGTCTAGCTACACCATTTACATATTTTGAACCATAAATACTTAGCCATGCCATTTTTATTTTTCCATCTGCAATAATTCTGTAATCATCAACATTTTTATCTAGCTTTTTTAGTTCTTTAATGAGTTCTACATCTATAAGTTCTATGATTTCATATATTCTTGGAAGAATAGTTTTAAAATATTCAATCGACCATTGTTCTAGAGCCTCTGATAAAATTGTATGATTTGTATATGAAAAGGTTTTCTTTGCAATACTCAGTGCATCGCTGAATTTATATCCCTCGTTATCAACTAGTATTCTAATCAACTCGGGGATAGATACAGCTGGATGTGTATCGTTTAATTGTATAGCGTTAAACTCATGAAAATCATCTAAACAACCGTGTTTTTTCTTGTGCTTTTCGACTAAATCTTGAAGTGATGCTGAGCTGAAGAAATATTGCTGTCTTATCCTTAACAACTTTCCTTCATCATCTGAATCGTTAGGATAGAGAACTCTTGAAATATCTTCCGCTCTATTTTTTTCTTTTAATGCTACATCATACTCTTGATTGTTGAATGACATGAAGTCAAAAGAATTGATCGCTTCTGATTTCCATAACCTCAATGTATTTATCGTATCTGAATTATATCCTATGATGGGCATATCGTAAGGAACCGCCTTAACGTCAAAATCATCAAAAGAAACCATTACAGTATCCGAATCTTTTCTGATAGACCAAGGATCGCCGTTTACCAGCCAGTCGTCTGCTTCTTCCATTTGAAATCCATTTTCAAAATGTTGCTTGAACAGGCCGTATTCATATCTTATTCCATAGCCGTTTAGTGGAATATTCAAGGTCGCTCCTGAGTCTAAAAAGCAAGCAGCCAGTCTACCAAGACCTCCATTGCCAAGACCTGCGTCCCTCTCTTGATCTTCCAATAAGTTGATATCGATGTTTAATTCTTCAAGCACTTCTTTAACTTCTTTGTATATGCCGAAGTTTATAAGGTTGTTGCTAAAAGCCCTTCCCATTAAAAACTCGGCGCTTAAATATGAAGCTTGTTTTTTGTCGTGTTTCTGAGCTGACCATTTTTCTGAAATGCTGAGCATAGAAGCCTTTGACACAGCGTAGTAAAGCTGATTTGCCGATGCACCGTCTAAGGCAACGCCTTTATCAACCAATAATATTTTTGAAATATCTTCTTTAAACGAATCTTTATTAAACATTGCGATTTAACCTCCAGTATGTTTTAGTAAGTTTGAATAGTTTGTCGGATAGTTCATTGGATAAATCATCTTTTTTCATTCTCCAAATCCAATTACCTCCAAGAGTTGAAGGGATATTGAATCTTGCTTCTGAACCTAGGTTTAAAAAGTCTTGAATTGGAGCTATGGCTAGATTTGAAACGGAGCTCCAGCAGCCTCTGATAAATCCAAAGACATATCCTTCTTCTTCTGAAAGACGGAAATATTCTTTAGCGAATTCAAGCTCATCAGGTTTTGCCTCTTCGCTCAACCAGCCAAGAGTCGTATTGTTATCGTGTGTTCCTGTATAAACCACTGAATTTTTATCATAAGTATGAGGCAAGTAATTGTTTTCATCTCTTGAATCAAATGCAAATTGTAGAAGATTCATACCGGGAAAACCTGTTTGATTTTTAAAATCATGAAAATCTTCTGTTAGATACCCTAAATCTTCAGCAATGATTTCGAGTTCGCCAAGTGAATTTTTAATTGCATCAAATAAATCGATTCCAGGACCCTTTGTCCACTTGCCGAATTCAGCTGTTGAATCACCGAATGGAATTTCCCAATATGCTTCAAATCCTCTGAAATGATCGATTCTTATTACATCAAAAATATGCCTCGATGCATCCATTCTGTCGATCCACCACTTATATTTGTTTTTTTTCATAACATTCCAGTTGTAAATAGGATTCCCCCATAATTGCCCTGTGATTGCGAAATCATCTGGTGGACAACCGGAAACCATAATAGGTTTACTTTTCATATCTAGTAAAAACAATTCAGGGTTGGCCCAGACATCCGCACTGTCTTCAGCTACGTAAATCGGCAAGTCGCCTATGAATTTGATGTTTTTACTGTGGGCGTATTCTTTTAGCTTATCCCACTGCTTAAAAAATAAATATTGAACAAAGTACCAAAATTCAATTTCTTCTTTGTTTTCTTTTTTAAAGTTATCGAGTGTTTTAGAATCTCTATCACGATAGGGTTTATCCCAGTCTTGCCATGAAACTAAATCAAACTTTGTTTTAATGGCCATATAAAGGGCAAAGTCATTTATCCATAGGGATTCTTTTTTTGCGAATTCTAAAACATCTTTTTTGCATGAATCATATTTTCTATCAAAAGCTGTTTTTAATAATGGAATTCTTGTTTTAAATATTTTATAATAATCCACTTTGTCATCAACGGTATTGAAATCAATCCCTTTTAGATCATTCTCGGTTAAAAAATCTTCTTCAATCAAGATATCCAAGTCGATAAAATAATGATTTCCCGCAAAAGCTGAAATAGATTGATATGGAGAATCGCCAAATCCAGTAATTCCGATGGGTAGAATTTGCCAGTAAGACTGCCCTGATTCATATAAAAAATCTACAAATTTATAAGCTTCTTTACCAAAAGTTCCGATGCCGTAGTTGCTAGGTAAAGAAGTGATATGCAATAATATGCCGCTACTTCTTTTAATCATATTTTTTCTCCTTTTGGTTTGCCTACAGAATTTCTAATTATCAATTCAGTTTGCAACAATATGTGCTTTTTAGTGTTTGAAAACAATAATTCTACAGCTTTTTCTCCGATTGCTTCAATGGGCTGTTTAACGCTTGAAATAGAAGGGTGGAAAAATTCGGAGTATTCAAGTCCATCGAAACCGATAATTGAAATATCTTTTGGAATATTCTTCCCTGTTGACAAAACATATTTTGCAGCTCCTATAGCAATGATATCCGAAGTTGAAAACAACGCCGTTATTTCTGGATTGGTATTTAAAATATCTTTTGCCATATTGTATCCAGAATCGAAGGTATAAAAACCATTTCTACGATAATTGGGATTCAGTGGAATTTTATTATTAAAGAGAGCTTTTTCATAACCTGAGGTTCGTAGA
>DAOURC010000112.1 GCA_030625285.1 Eubacteriales bacterium | reverse complement strand
AACCAGTTACAGGTATTTCATCAATCTGGCCTTTTTCCTTCATCTTTTTCATAGCTTCAACCATAGCAATATATGCTCCGGTAATAGAAGCAGTTCTCGTACCTCCATCAGCTTGAATAACATCGCAGTCAATCCAAATTGTCTTTTCATTCAACTTTTTCATATCAATGACAGATCTTAGAGACCGTCCGATAAGTCTTTGGATTTCAGTACCTCTACCGTCAACCTTGCCTCTAGTAGAATCTCTAAATTTACGAGTTCCAGTAGAACCAGGCAGCATAGAATACTCAGCAGTTACCCAACCAGATCCAGTTCCTTTTAAAAAGTGTGGAATCTTATCCTCGACCATGGCTGTACATATTACTTTAGTATTACCCATTTCGATAAGCACACTACCATCTGGGTGCAATAAATAATTATTAGTTATTTTCACTTTTCTTAATTCATCATTTTTTCTGTTTTCTCTCATCTTCTCACCACCGACGATTTATTTTATCACAAAGAAGCAAAAAATAGAATAGCCCTCTTTCAAATGCAAGAGGACTATTTTTTTAATTCAAGAATTCAAGAATTCCTTTTTTTACAGCTTTAACAGCTTTATCCATATACCAATCTTGTTGCAACAATTCCTCTTCTCTCTTGTTTGATAGAAAACCAAGTTCTACTAACGCCGCAGCCATTTTTGTCTCTCTAATGACAATCAAGTTCGGTCTAGGTACAATTCCTCTATTGGTAGCACCTAAATCTTTTACTAAATATTTTTGAATAGCCTTGGCCAACAAATCACTATGCTGAGTTGTATAAGGGCTGTATAGCACTTCTACACCATTTGCATCGCTATTGGTATGAGCATTGATATGCACACTCACAAACAAATCGGCATCGAGCTCATTCGCCATATTAGCCCTTTCATAAAGAGAGATGTACTCATCAGTGGATCTAGTCATATAAACCTTGAACCCTTCTTTTTCAAGTTCTTTTTTAAGCATCAAACTACTTTTAAGCGCTAGTGTTTTTTCATATACTCCTGTAAGCTTACCTATGGCTCCAGGATCTTTTCCACCATGTCCCGGATCGATGACAATAAGCATGTTTTTATATTTAGAATTTGAAAGATCTATATTCACAAAGTTTAAAAAGAAGTTGTTGGATCCACTCCCAAGCATTACGAATTCAGTATTTTCAACCAATGATATATCAACGCTATATTCAGAATTATTTTTATTTATTGTAAAACTCTGAATAATAGAATCATCTATATCTATATCCAATTCATCAATATCTATGTTGTCTTTATCAAATGTAAGTCTCAAATTATTATTAGATAACAATTCACTTTCTACAGTAGTTTCCCGATTAAACTTTAAGCTAAGCTGACTGCTGTCTTGAGCTGTTTTATAATAATCGAAACCGTTTAAAGGGTCTCCAGAAATATATACAATAATTTTATTTCCTACGTCTTCAATATAAACCTCATCTAAAGATGTCTCGTTCTCCAAGTTTATCACAATTCTAGAAACGACTTCATCTTCACCATACTCTTTAGTTGGATCGTATTGTGAATATGCAATGTTAGATATCAAATCGCTAGAACTGTCTTCAGAACCAGCAACACCGTCGTTATAATTGAAGAGACAATTCATGACATCGATGATGATTTTATTTTTTTCCACCCAGAATTGAGGATTATATGCCGGACTTTCTTTTGTATCGATTATTACTGCATCGACACCATAAATTTCATCTGTATAAATATAATTTACAGAGTTGATGAATTTTACTACCAGTTCATTAGAATCATCATCATAAAAAACGTCATAACCCCTTGTATCTGTCAGATTAATTGAAAGTCTAGTATTCTGAGTTCCTTTTTCATATGTGGATACCTCGATGCTATCATAATAAAGCAAGTTGATAGGTATGAAATAATCTCTAAAACCACTGCTCAATTCCGTATTTATAATATCCACTACCAATTGATCATTTTCATTATCTTTGGCAATGTAAAAATTACTGGACTTGACTTCTCCTGTTGTTTTTACTCTTATTTCCGGAAATCTATTTTTCATAGTAAAATAAACATCAGAAACAATTTGCTTTTTTTCATTGATAATTACAGTCCTGGTTTCCCCTACCCAATCTACATCCATTCCAAATTCTTCAGATATAAACCTTGCCGGTACAACAGTTCTATTAATTCCCTCATAATCGATTATAATAGGTGGTACATTATCAGGCAGAGTCTTTTCCACACCATTTACATAAGCAATCGGCGAATTTATTTTAAGTAAAATTATATTGCCCTCATATGTAATTTTAACTTCTTTTGTATCACCAAACCATTCTACCTCCGCTCCCATCATTTCGCTTATGACGCGAACAGGCAGCAGCGTTCTAGTAGAGCCGTCAAGAACATACAAAATCCCCGGAACATCCGGAATTACATCTTCGCCGTTGAGAATGAGATTTACAATGCTAAATTCCTTTTCGATACCCAATCTGGTATCTACCGCATTGATGGTTTCGCTCTCCCAAAACTCCGCAAAAGATATACTCGATAAAACCAACATTAATAAAATTAAAACAATCAACAAATTTTTCTTCATTTTCAACTTCTCCATATATTAGAATAATTACTATTGTTATTTTACCATTTTTATATGCTTATTTGTACTATTGTAGTTATATTACACAAATTTTAATATTTCACCACTTAAAAAAGGACCTCAACGGTCCTTCTAAAATTTTATCAACAATGCCTACTCGACTATATCAGCAAATCCAAACCAAAATACATTTCTAGTCGTTTTTTCCCAATTGCTTACGTTGTCAGAAACCATTATGGCATCAGTATACGTATAAATCGGCATATAAGCATATTCATTCATAAGTATGTCTAACGCTTCGTACAACATCGAAAATCTATCATCAGGTGTAGCTGATTTAGAATTCGCTATCAATGCATCATACTCCTCATTGCTCCATCTCGCATAGTTCATAGGCGATTCAGTTACAAACATTCCTAAATAAGTCATAGGATCAGAATAATCACCCGTCCAACCGGCTCTAGCAATTTGATATCCGCCATGTCTTCTAGTGTCTTGGAATTCAGCCCATTTTTGCTCAGTCAGCGTAACATCAATCCCTAAATTGGTTTTCCACATTTCTTGGATGATTTCAGCAACTATTCTATGGTCGTCTAAAACATTATACATAATATCAAGAGTTGGAAATCCTTCTCCATTAGGATATCCCGCTTCAGCCAACGCCTCTCTAGCTTTTTTGACACCACTGCCGTCTATAGGTACATAATTTCCAGCTTTTTCTGAAAATACATTTCCTTCATTATCATGAGAAACATTCGATACAATGTTTCCGGCTGATATCTGTCCGCCTTTCAATATATCGACAATAGCATTTCTATCTATAGCATAGTTTAATGCTTTTCTTACTAAAACATCATCTAACGGCTCGACTATAGTATTTAATGCATAATAATAAACGCCATCCATAGGAATAATGTAGAAAGCATCATTTTCAGCCATCAATCTCGGGATATCTTCCGAAGAAATATTATCGACAACATCCAATTCACCAGCTTCATAAGTAGCTAAAGCTTCAGTTGCATCATCAATCATAAATGCTTCAATTTTATTTAATTTCACTTTATCAGCTTGCCAATAATTCTCATTCTTAGCAAGAACTAATTTTTCACCAGCTTGATACTCTTCTAGATAAAAAGGTCCATTGACAATCGAAATTTTAGGATCGATTGCCCAACTACCATCCACAGCCTTGACGACAGCATCTTCCCTCAAAGGAAAAAATGTGTGTGATGCAGTTAACCCCAAAAAATAAGGAGTAGGTGCACACAAAACTACTTCTAACGTTTTATCATCAATAACTTTAAATGAATCGATATTAGCTTCATCGAAAATCCAAAAATATTTTGAATCAGTAACTGGATCTATAACCCTTTCCCAAGCATATTCAAAATCAT
>DAOURC010000032.1 GCA_030625285.1 Eubacteriales bacterium | reverse complement strand
GTTTATATGCGACAATAGACAATACCTCCATCGCGGCATCTGACAAACCTTTATTTCGAGAAGATTTTATCATTTTCTTTATATGTTCGATATATTTAGAATTTGTGCCTATCTGAACTTTCTCTTTAAAATAATAAAGCTGAAATCCTCTCTCGTTGTCTTTATAGTCTTTTTCTAATATATCTAAAAAAGTTCTTGTCTCAATTTCAGTCATTTCAATAATTTGACTGATCTTTTTTATAGATAAAGGTTCAGTGCTTGCAAATAATAATGCTTCTATAATATTCAAATATTCTGTTTTGCTCAATTTAATCACCACTTATTAATAGAATCTCGCTAAATTGCTTCTTTTGAACCACTTTTACATTCTCACTTTTTATTATCTCGAGTATTGCAAGGAAGGTTGTAATGAATTCTTCCAATACTCCTATAGTAGTAAATAAAGATGTAAATGCTATTTCTTTTTCTTTCTTAAACAACTCTTTTAACTCAAATATCTTTGATTCCAATGAAAAACGTTCTTTTTTGATTTTTTTGAAATAATCGAGTTTGTCTTCATCGAACCTTTTTAAATTTGAAAGCATTTTTTCAAATGACTCTCTTAACAAATCGATGTCATAAGACATATTTTTATAATCGTCATCTAGATAGCTGGTATCTTGATAAATAGTGACTTCATCAATAAATACGATAGAGTCGTCGATCTTTTTTATACCTATTTTTTTACTTAGTTCTTTATACTTTTTGTATTCCATTAATTTTGTTATCAATTCATATCTAGGATCTTCTTCATTTTCAAAATCAAGAGGCTCGAGTTTATGATCAGGCAATAACATTTTTGATTTGATCTCAATTAAAATTGAAGCCATCACAATAAATTCTGCTGCAATTTCCATATCTATTTCTTTCATGTTTTCTAAATATGAAATATATCCATTTGTTATTTTTTGAATTTGAATATTATATATATCCATTTCATCTCTTTCAATGAGATGCAAAAGAACATCAAAAGGACCTTCATATTCATTTATTTTTATTTGTAGAGTCATGACATCACCTTTATTCTACCTTCTTTATTAGTTTACTATAAATATTCATTTCTTTAAATAGATTTAAAGTGGCATTATTGGATTTTAGTATTGCCAATAATTTTTCGTCAGCGGAATCACTTGCTTTCATTGCTGGAATAACGCTGATATGCAAACTATCAAGCAGTTCAAAAGATAATAAATCCGATAATATTTCATATGTGTTTCTTTCGTTGATAATTTTCATAAGTTCATTGACAACATTGAAATTTGACAGCTTGTAGAAATCATCTCTAGATATAATGGATAGAATTGAATCGTCAATTTTGAAATTCAAACGATTTTTATAAATAAACAGCCTAAAACACCGTGTAGGATCGTCTTTGAAGCTATCGGTGTAATTAAGAATGATGGTTTTTTCAGTTATAGCTTTTAAACCGTTTAGCGGATCAATCGTCATATTTGGCTTGCCCTTGACAATCTTCACATATATAGAGTTTATCGTAAAATCCCTCCTCATTAAATCATCTATAAATGTACCTTCGATAATTTGAGGTTTGTGACTTTCATGCGAATAAATTTCTTTTCTCATAGGAACGATGTCGATTGTATATTCCATATGACGCCAATGAATACTGTAATATTCATCAATAAAATCGACTTTATCAAGAGGAAAATTCTCCTTGATAAAATCAAAAATATCATTCATCGCCATAAACTCTACAGGCAGCACTATATCGATGTCCTTCGACTCGATACCGAGTGCTGCATCTCTAATATAACCGCCGACTACATAGAATTCATCAGTAAATCTAAACAGTGTGTTTTCAATATTGAATTGTAAACTTTCATTTAATTTTAAATTCATAATTTACTCCAAAAACAAAATGGCACTCAAACTGAGTACAGCTTTTATGCCATCTTATATATTATTTGAATTTTTTGACTCCATCTATTGAAACTATCGCTTTAACCAATTGTGGATGATCTATGGGTGAATCGCAATATTTAAATGCAGAATGAAATCTTTTTTCAGCATCTTCAATTAAAGATTCGTTATTGGTATAAAATACAGCCATAGGTTCATCAGTTGTTACATAATCTCCTATTTTCTTAAGAATATATATACCGGCAGAATGATCTATATCATCTTCGATGTTTACTCTACCCGCCCCCAACATAAGGGAAGCGATACCGACATCATCTGATTCAATTGTCTCAATATACCCATCTTCCAAAGAAAATATCTCTTTGATGTATTTCGCCTTAGGTAAATCATCATAATCATTGATGAAATTTATATCTCCACCTTGAGCGGTAATCAATTTTTCGAAATATTCCAAAGCTTCTCCATTACTTAGTTGCTCCTTCAATAATTCCCGGGCATCTTCATAATTATCAGCTTTATTAGCCATTACTACCAAATTTGCACCTAAAGTTAAGCAAAGTTCTCTTAAATCATCAGGGCCTTCGTTTTTAAGCACATCGACAGCTTCTATAACCTCGATTGCATTGCCTATTGCGTTTCCGAGCGGTTGAGCCATTTCAGAAATGACTGCCATTGTTCTTCTTCCCATACCTTCACCGATTTTAACCATCAAAGTTGCTAATTCAACGGCATCGTCATAGTTTTTAACAAAGGCGCCAGATCCCACTTTTACATCCAATACTATGGCATCTGAACCCGCTGCCAATTTTTTACTCATAATGCTGCTTGCTATTAAACTGATATTATCAACAGTTGCAGTAACATCTCTAAGTGAATACAGTTTTTTATCTG
This sequence comes from Eubacteriales bacterium, assembly GCA_030625285.1. Classification (GTDB taxonomy): domain Bacteria; phylum Bacillota; class Clostridia; order Peptostreptococcales; family Acidaminobacteraceae; genus DAOURC01. Next base: position 4,347 of record DAOURC010000032.1, on the reverse strand, counting down.
CCGGAGCGATATTTTTAGTCTGACCGATAACTGCAACATTGATATTATTGACATTATTAATAAATTCTTCAGTAGATAAACTAGTGTTAAAACCTTTTATAGATTCCAATTTATCGATTGTTCCGCCAGTGTGACCGAGTCCTCTGCCTGACATTTTAGCGAATTTGATTCCTAAAGAAGCGACAAGTGGTGCAAGAATCAATGTAGTAGTGTCACCGACTCCACCAGTAGAATGCTTATCTACTTTTACTCCTTCAATATTAGATAAATCTATAGTTTCCCCAGAATGCATCACAGCATCAGTAAGGTCGATCGTTTCTCTCTCATTCATTTTATTCAAGAATATCGCCATCGATAATGCAGCTGCATGATAATCATGAATACTGCCATCTGTATATCCATCTATAAAAAATTTAATCTCTTCTTGAGATAATTCTTCATTATCTCTTTTTTTCATAATTATGTCGTATATTCTCATATTATTGTACCTCTTTTATTATGCCCTTCACATAAGCGGAAAATTTAGGCTTAGTCAAATTTGCAATTTCCATAACTTTTTCATGTTCTAAAGGCTCTAGTGTCTCAGCTATGGCCATATCTGTAACGCATGATATTCCAAGCACTTTTATTCCAGAATGATTTGCAACAATAGTTTCAGGAACAGTCGACATTCCTATCGTATCTCCACCTATTATTCTAAGCATCTTCAATTCAGCTTTTGAGAAATAATAAGGTCCACTGATTCCAGTGTAAACGCCTTCTTGGATATCAAGGTTTAGGTCTTCGGCTACTTTTCTGCCGATTTTTATAAGCTCGGGATCATAAGCAGCAGACATATCAGGGAATCTTGGTCCAAAATCATCAAGATTTTTACCCATAAGCGGATTATCACCCATCATGTTTATATGGTCGGTGATAAGCATCAATGCTCCAGGATATAGTTTTGGATTCATTCCTCCACACGCATTAGTTACAATCAAAGTTTCAACACCTAGTTTCTTCATTACACGTACCGGATAAGTAATGTCTTGCATACTATATCCCTCATAGTAGTGAAGTCTGCCTTGCATGGCGATAACGACTTTCCCCATCAACTCCCCTATTACCAATTGTCCTTTATGCCCTTCCACAGTCGATACAGTGAAATGCGGAATATCTTTATACTCGATTATTGTCGGGTTAACAATTTCATCTGCCAAATCCCCTAGACCAGAACCTAATATCAGACCTATTTTGGGTTCTTCCTTTATTTTTGAATTAATATAATTTACCGATTCATTAATTTTCACTTGCATTATTTCACCTCTAATTTATAAAGAATTTTTTTAACCAATGTAATAAAATCATTTTTAACTCTGTTCGCAGTTTCCACAACTTCGTCATGGCATAATGGTTGATCCAAGATTCCAGAAGCCATATTTGTTATTAACGAAATACCCAATACATCAATACCTTCATGAGCTGCGACAATTCCTTCTGGTACAGTCGACATACCAACAGCATCAGCTCCTACGACACGTGCCATTTTCACTTCGGCAGGAGTTTCATACGTTGGACCTGTATTGAATAAATAAACTCCCTTTTTAATATTAAGATCTAGTTCTTTTGCAGATATGTCTGCTATATCAATCAAATATTTTTTGTAAATTCTCGATGTGTCAGGAAATCTAGGTCCCATATCCGAATAATTCTTTCCAATTAAAGGATTTGTAAAAGCAAAATTGATATGATCTTCAATGATCATCAAATCGCCAGCGTTGTAGTCAAGATTAACACCACCGGATGCATTGGTGACTATCATGGTTTTAATACCTAAAGCGCTAAAAACTCTAACGGGAAAAGTGACAGTCTTCATATCGTAGCCCTCGTAATAATGAAATCTACCTTGCATCGCAATTACAGTTTTGCCAGATAAAGTGCCAATTACAAATTGACCTTTATGTCCTTCTACTGTAGATACAGGAAAATACGGAATTTCGTCATATGGAATTATAGTAGGATGTGAAATCTCATCTGCTAAAACGCCTAAACCTGATCCTAAAATCAATGCGACATCAATATTTTCAATTCCATTCAATTTTTTCAAAATATATTCAGTTGAAAGTTCAATCTTTTTTTTGTAATCCATTTCTAATCCTCCAGTATTTCATCAAGGAAACTTACGCCATTACCTATATTTGCAACTTTGAAATAGTCGGCAATAGTCGCAGCTATATCTGAGAAAGTATCTCGTATTCCTAGATTTGCATCGATTTTAATATTTTCACCGTACACAAGAAGAGGTACCATTTCTCTTGTATGGTCAGTTCCTTTATATGTTGGATCATTTCCATGATCAGCTGAAATAATCAATATATCATCTTTGTTCATTGCATCCATCATTTCTGGTAGTCTCAAATCAAATTCTTCAATAGCGTTTTTATATCCTTCGACATCTCTTCTATGTCCAAATTTAGCATCGAAGTCAACTAAATTTGTAAATATCAAGCCGTTGTTTTCTTGTTTGATATAATGAATCGTTTGATCGACGCCATCCATATTGCTTACGATATGCACGTCTTCAGTGATTCCTTGATTATTGAAGATATCAGCAATTTTTCCAACAGCGATGACATCCAATTTGTTTTCTTTCAGTTCATCTAAAACAGTTTTTCCAAATGGACTAAGTGAAAAATCTCTTCTGTTCGGAGTTCTTTCAAAACTACCCTTTTCACCGATAAACGGTCTCGCGATTATTCTTGCTACTTGATCCTCGCCCATTAATAGATCTCTAGCTATTTGACACATGTCATATAACTCGTCTAATGGAATTACATCTTCATGAGCTGCAATTTGAAAAACACTATCTGCCGATGTATAAACAATCGGATTTCCAGATTTTATATGTTCTTCACCAAATTCTTCAATAATCACTGTTCCGGAAGCAGGCTTGTTGCATAGGGTTTTTCTACCTGTTTTTTCTTCAAATTCTTCAATTATACGTTTGGGAAAACCATCTGGATAAGTCTTGAACGGCTGTTCAATATGCAAACCAGCAATTTCCCAATGACCTGTAGTCGTATCTTTACCGTTGGAAAGTTCTTTCATTTTCCCATATGATCCAATGATCGGGCCATTATAATCAATATAATCAACGCCATCGATTTTGCTAACCCCCAATTGTTTTAGATTATCAATTTTCATATCAGGAAACGCTTTATAAATATTACCAAAGGTATCAACTCCAAAATCGCCAAATTTTTCAGAATCCGGCATAGCTCCAATACCAACACTATCAATAATTACCAAAATAATTCTTTTCATTATTCTACTCCTTCTCTTAAACAATCCGAAAAATATTTTGAAGATATAATATGGTTATATCCCATGATTTTCCTGACTTGTTCAGGCTTTTTCCCACTGTTGAATAAATGTACTGCATAAGAATTTCTTAATATATGAGGATTTATATCCTTATCCAATTTCGATAGATGAGAATATTTTTTTATGATTTTCCAGACTCCTTGTCTTGAAATACTATCACCTTTATAATTTAAGAATAAAGCATCTGTAGGATGTTTTATAAAGTTGCTTCGTACATTGATAAAGTAGTCACTAATTATTTCTATGAGTTCCTTATTCAAAGGAATGTTTCTTACATTATTATTATTAATCAATAATGTGTTTGTTGTTAAATTGACGTCTTCAACATTTACATTGATAAGTTCAGAAACTTTTATTCCTGTCCCGAATAATGACTCGAATATTAAATAGTCTCTTTTTCCTACAAAAGAAGATTTATCGATTTCAGTAACTATCAAATCAAATTCTTCTCTAGAAATACAATCAGGCAAGTCTCTTTTGACTTTCGGTCTTTTTATTTCTAAAGTAGGATTATGAGTAATTAAGTCATCTTTCAACAAAAACGAAAAAAACTTTTTAATTGTCGTCGATTTGCGATATATTGTTGAATCACTTACACCTTTAAGTGTCATATGATTAACAAAATCACTGATATGAACTTGATCTATTTCTTTATAATTGACAATGTCTTTAGAATAAAGAAATTTGCTGAATTGTCTTATATCTCTCTCATATGACATTATAGTATTATGAGAGAGATTATTACTATGTAAATATTTAATAAATTTTTCAACTCTTACTTCCATTATTTCACTCCGATTATTATATTTTTTTTATTTGCTCAATTAAGCTTTGGCTATTTTTTATAGCGTGCTTATCAATAGTTGAACCTGAAATAATACGTGCAATTTCAATGATTTTTTCATCTTCATCAAGAGGTATCAATTGAGATAACCCTTCTAATTTTTCAATTTTAAAATGTCTATCCGCCGCTGCCGCTATTTG